>CAKSHT010000110.1 GCA_934457235.1 uncultured Oscillospiraceae bacterium | reverse complement strand
GTTCCACCTCCGTAGGACCTGTTATGGAGAATCTCGCAGAAGCTTACATGGGTCTTAACCCCGATGTTTCCATCGACATACAGCAGACCGGTTCCGGTGCTGGTATCACCTCTGCAACAGAGGGCACATGCGATATCGGAATGTCCTCCCGTGAGCTGAAACAGGAAGAACTTGATGCTGGTCTGACCGAGATGAAGATCGCAGACGATGGCATCGCAGTTATCGTAAATCTCGAAAACCCGATCGAAAACATCACCTCCGATGAGATCATGAAGATCTACACCGGCGAGATAAACAACTGGAGCGAGCTTGGCTGATTCAATCTGGTGTGTAGTCACTGAAGAAATTCGGTGGATTTATCAATAGGTTTCTCCCTTCCCTTTGATTTTTGCGCTGCGCAGCGGCTTATGGCTGCAGTGCGGCGCATTTTTATGAGATTTGAATTGTAAAGTTATTTAATGGAAATTCAACGAGGTGTGAATTATGCAAAAGGTCAAAGAAGGCATTATGCACGCGCTGTTCCTGATATGCGCCTGCGTTTCAATACTGGCGGTCGCGCTTATCTGCGTGTATCTGTTCGCGAGCGGTATTCCGGCTATGTCTGAGATCGGTTTTACCGACTTCCTTTTCGGTACAAAGTGGAAACCCTCCAGCGGCAGCTTCGGCATATTCCCGATGATAATCGGATCGATTCTTGTCACCGGTATCGCAGTTATCATCGGCGTACCTGTCGGAATTCTGTGCGCTGTATTCATGTCGCACTACTGTCCGGAAAAGCTTTACCGCTTTGTAAAGCCCGCGATAAACCTTCTGGCTGGCATTCCGTCCATCGTTTACGGATTCTTCGGACTGGTAGTCATCGTTCCTATCATGAAAGACCTTTTCGGCGGGTCGGGTAAATCCCTGCTGACGGCGGGCATTCTTCTTGGTATCATGATCCTCCCTACGGTCATAAAAACTACGGAAGCCTCACTGAATGCAGTTCCCCGCAGCTACTATGAGGGCGCACTGGCGCTCGGTGCAACGCATGAGCGCAGCGTATTCTTCGCTTCCCTGCCGGCGGCAAAATCCGGTATACTGGCGGCGATCATTCTTGGCGTCGGACGTGCGATCGGCGAAACTATGGCGGTTATCCTGGTAGCCGGCAATCAGACGATACTCCCCAAAAGCATCACTTCCGGCATCCGAACGATGACCTCTAATATCGTGATAGAGATGGGCTACGCTACCGGACTTCACCAGGAAGCGCTCATTGCGACCGGCGTCGTGCTGTTCGTGTTCATACTTATAATCAACCTCTGCTTCTCCGCTCTTAAAAGGAGGAAGGACTAATGACTGACGCTGCTAACACTGCCATGAAAAATGAAAAAACCACCTCCTGCGCTCCGGAAAAATACATCAACCGCGTGACGCTTGGCGCAAGGCTCAAGCAATATACCCGCAGCCCGCTTTCGCTTATCCTTATGATACTCGTTATGCTGGCGGCTCTGTTTTCCGTCGGCATGCTGATATTCATTATCGGATACATTCTGATAAACGGCGTTCCGCACCTCACAGCCGAGCAGTTCGACTGGAACTACACAACAGAGAACGTCAGCATGATGCCCGCGATCATCAACACCCTGCTCATGACTGCAATGACGCTTATCATCGCGGTTCCCATAGGCGTATTTGCGGCGGTGTATCTCGTCGAATACGCAAAGCGCGGAAACAAGCTGGTTAAGATAATCCGCGTCACGACCGAAACACTTTCCGGCATTCCGTCGATCGTATTCGGTCTGTTCGGTTATCTGATGTTCAATATCTCGTTCCACTGGATGTTCAGTATCCTCGCGGGCGTCCTCACGCTGGCGATGATGATACTCCCGCTTATAATCCGAACCACTGAAGAGGCGCTCCTCGCAGTTCCCGACAGCTACCGCGAGGGAAGCTTCGGACTTGGCGCCGGGAAAATGCGCACTGTGTTCAAGGTAATTCTTCCTACCGCCGTCCCCGGAATCATGTCCGGCGTTATTCTCGCCATCGGACGTATCGTCGGCGAGTCTGCGGCGCTCATCTTTACCTCCGGCTCCGGACACAATATCCCCGGCGCGCTCACCGGTTCAGGAAGCTCTGCGGCAACCCTCACTGTGCATATGTACATTCTCTCCAACGAGGGACTGCACGTAAATGAAGCGTTCGCTTCCGCAGTAGTCCTGCTCGCACTCACATTTATAATCAACCTTATTTCAGACCTCATTGAGCGTCACATCGCGAAAAAGAAAGGATAACACCATGAAATTCGATATCAGAAACGCCGAGCTTTATTACGGCGACTTCAAAGCGCTCAAGGGCATTAATCTTGAGATACCGGAAAACAAGATCACTGCATTTATAGGACCCTCCGGTTGCGGCAAATCAACGCTGCTTAAATCCCTCAACCGAATGAACGATCTGGTCGAGGGCTGCCGCATAACGGGCGAATTCCTGCTGGACGGCGAGGACATCTACGGCAGGATGGACGTCAACCTCCTGCGCAAGCGCGTCGGCATGGTATTCCAGAAGCCGAATCCATTCCCGATGAGCGTGTACGATAACATTGCGTTCGGACCGCGTACTCACGGTATACACTCAAAGGTAAAGCTGGACGACATCGTTGAAAAGTCCCTCCGCGACGCTGCGATATGGGACGAACTGAAAGACAGACTGAAAAAATCCGCGCTGGGTCTTTCCGGCGGTCAGCAGCAGCGACTCTGCATTGCAAGGGCGCTCGCTGTAGAGCCGGAGGTACTGCTTATGGACGAACCGACCTCCGCACTCGACCCCATTTCAACTTCTAAGATAGAAGACCTTGCAATTGATCTGAAAAAGGAGTATACTATAGTTATGGTTACTCATAACATGCAGCAGGCGGCGAGAATTTCCGACAAGACCGCGTTCTTTCTGCTGGGCGAGGTCGTAGAATACGCCGACACTGACCAGATCTTCTCAAATCCGCAGGATCAGCGCACTGAGGATTACATAACCGGACGCTTCGGATAATTGGAGGTAATGATATGAGGAACCGTTTTGACGAGCAGCTGGAGCAGCTCAATGTCGAGCTTATCAAGATGGGCGCGCTCTGCGAGGAAAGCATTGCATGCGCCACGAAAGCTCTTTTCAATGAAAAAACCGATGAAATGATCGCAAAGGTAAACGACAACGAGGTCGAAACAGACCACATGGAGCACGATATCGAAGCTCTCTGCATGAAGCTCCTGCTTCACCAGCAGCCGGTAGCGCGCGACCTGCGAAGCGTTTCTTCGGCTCTGAAGATGATATCCGACATGGAGCGCATCGGCGACCAGTCACAGGATATCGCTGAGATAGCCGGGTTTGTGCGTTCGACAAATCTTGCCGGAAAAGTACATATCTCCGACATGGCTAATGAAGCTATAAGCATGGTCACAATGAGCGTTGACTCCTTTGTCAAGAAGGACGTCAAACTTGCACAGCAGGCTATTTCCGCAGACGATAAAGTGGATTCTCTGTTCCTGGAAATAAAAAAGGAACTGATAGGACTTGTGAGAAGCGACGCCGAGGAAGCAGAGTACTTCATGGATCTGCTGATGGCTGCGAAATACCTGGAACGAATCGCCGACCACGCGACGAATATTGCAGAATGGGTGCTCTACTCCATAACCGGAGAACGCTGAGCACACGGAAAGTGAGAAACATATGATCTACATGCTTGAGGACGACGCTAACATAAGGAACTTCGTGCTTTACGCGCTGAACAATACCGGACTGGAAGCCAAGGGCTTTGAGCGTCCGAGCGAGTTCTGGGAGGCGCTGAAAGAGGAAAAGCCCGGCGTGCTGCTCCTTGATATAATGCTCCCAGAGGAGGACGGACTTTCCGTGCTCGGCAAGCTCCGTGCAAATCCGGAGTACTCCGGACTTCCGGTGATAATGCTGACCGCCAAAGGCTCCGAGTACGACAAGGTGATAGGACTTGACAGCGGCGCCGACGACTACCTCGCAAAACCTTTCGGCACAATGGAGCTTATATCCAGGATAAAGGCGCTTATGCGGCGCACTAACACCGTAGCAACGACTGAATATTCCGTCGGAAAGCTGTATGTAAACACTTCCAAGCATATCGTCCGCGTGGACGGCAAGGAAGTTCAGCTGACATTCAAGGAATTTGAGCTGCTCTGCACGCTGCTGGATAATATGGGCACCGTCCTGTCCCGTGAAAAGCTCATATCTAAGGTATGGGGATACGACTTCGACGGAGAGAGCCGAACTGTTGACGTGCATATCCGCACCCTTCGTCTTAAACTCGGCGAGTGTGGCGGCATGATAGAAACCGTCCGCGGAATCGGCTACAAGGCAGTAGCCGATGAATAAACAGTTCCACACGAAAGGCAGAATATGACAAAACGAATTTTTAGCGGCGCTTTTCTCGTGTCACTGGTTGCAATTATATTCTCAGTGGCAATGGTTATCGGCGTTGCCTACACAAAGGAACAGCAGCTCTTCAGAAGCCAGCTGGAACAACAGGCAATGCTGCTGGCAGCCACCATGGAAAATACGACTCCAGAGCTTGACGTAAAAAGCCTTGAAAAGCTCAGTGCAGATATACACGGCACATTCGAAAACCGCATAACATACATTGGCGCCGATGGCACGGTGCTTTACGACAACAAGGCGGATATCTCCGAAATGGAAAACCACCTTGACCGCGAGGAGGTCGTGGCGGCGAAGCAGTCCGGCACCGGAACAGCAACACGCGAAAGCTACACAATGTCTGAAATGACTGTGTACTGCGCGCGTACCATCGGCTTCGACTGCGTGGTCCGCGTTTCCGGAACTATGGACACTGTTTTCGCCAGATTAGGCGGAATGTGGTGGGAGGTACTGCTTGTAATTCTGATATCCGCAATGGTATCCCTGGGAGTGGCTGCACTGGTCGCAAAGGCGGTCGTTAAGCCGATAAACAGCATTGACCTGAAAAATCCGGATATCAACGAGAGCTACGGTGAGATCGCTCCCCTGCTCCATCGCATAAGCGACCAGAACCACGAAATAGACCGCCAGATCGAAGAACTCACCAGAAGCCGCAAGGAATTTGCGCTTATAACCGAAAACATGAGCGAGGGATTCATAATAACTGACAGCCGGACGGAGGTTCTTTCCTATAACAGAGCGGCACTGAATATACTTGGCTCAGATTTCACCGGCGACAGCCGCAGCGTTCTTGTGCTGAACCGCAGCGAGAACTTCCGCGGAGCGGTTGAAAAGGCGCTGTCCGGCGAGCGCTGCGAAGTGAATATGCCTATCTCCGAGAAGATATATCAGGTCATCGCAACTCCCGTGATTACGGAAAACAAAGTTACCGGAGCAGTGATCATAATACTTGACATCACCGAAAAAGAGGGGCGCGAGGAGCTGCGCAGGGAATTCACATCTAATGTGTCCCACGAACTTAAAACGCCGCTCACCACGATCTACGGAATATCCGATATGCTTGTCGGCGGTATCGTGAAGCCAGCGGATATCCCCGGTTTTGCAAAGAATATCCGCGATGAAGCCGGACGTATGATAACGCTTATCGAAGATATCATAAAGCTTTCGCAGCTGGACGAGAACTCATTCGCGGACCATGAGGAAACCGTGGATATCCTCACACTTGCGCAGCTTGCTTCCGAGCGGCTGAGCTCCGCGGCTGAAAAGAAGCATGTCACAATAAACGTGACCGGCGAGCGCGCTGAAATAACTGGCATACACTCCGTCCTGGAGGAAATAATCTACAACCTGCTGGACAATGCGGTAAAGTACAACCGGGAGGGCGGAAGAGCCGATATAAACGTGACCAACAGTGACTCCGACATTACAGTGACCGTTTCAGATACGGGAATCGGAATTCCGGCCGACTGCATAGACAGAGTATTCGAGCGATTCTTCCGAGCGGACAAGAGCCATTCACGGAAAATCGGCGGAACAGGTCTGGGACTGTCCATCGTGAAGCATGGAGTTCTGCTGCACGGCGGCAATATAACCGTCAGCAGCAAGGAGGGCACCGGCACAACGTTCACGCTGACGCTCCCCAAAAACAGATAAAAACATGCCCCTGCACACGTTAGCGCAGGGGCAGTCGTTTTTTATGCGGCTTCGGACTCAGCGTCATTCCAGGGGTGTATCTTCTCAGGAACAAGCTCGTTCATGGCGTTTGTCGCAGCCTTTGTAAGATCGTATCTGTACCACTTTTCGTCACAGCCGCTGCTTCCGTCTGTGCGGTACTCCATCCATACAAGCACGCCGTTCCAGCCGTTGTCGTATGCGGACTGATAGAACTCTTCGCAGGTCATCTTATATGCCTTGTCATCGTTGGAGGTCTCGCCTATCACGCATGGCTTCCCGGTGCCAAGTCCGTACTCCTCAGGAGTTGTGGTGAACGGGAATCCGAAAGAGGAGCGCTCCCAGCTGTAATAATGCGGGCTGTAGAAGTCCAGGTACGCTTCGTCGCTTCCTGCGGCTTCCTTTAAACGCTCGTCAGATACCATGTTTCCGTTGAACTTATCGGAATTGTACTTCGGCATTCCAAGTCCTACAGTTACCAGCATGTCGCTGTTTTCGTGTATCGCCTGGGCGCATTTTGCGAAAAGGTATGTGAGGTTCTCCCAGGGAAGCTTTCCGCATTCCTCGTTTTCATATACCCAGTCAGGCTCGTTCATCAGGTCAACGCCCATTATCCAGTCGCAGTCCTTATATCGCTTGGCAAACTCAGCGCAGTACTTCGCGGCATAATCGTCGCAGCCGGCATTTGACATTACCATATCGCGCCACTTCTGCTTTCCGGTATTGTTGTCCTTGAAGTGATCGAATGAAAGCAGCGTGGGCATTACGTAAACCTCGTACTTCTCAGCAAGCGCGAAAAGCTTGTCCAGGTCAGTCCAGTGATCCTCGTTCACTGAGGACACCATTCCCTCCTCCGTAAGGCTGACAACTCCGGTTCCGTTGCAGTTTATCCAGATACGTGTGCAGTTGATGTTATCCTGCCGGAGCAGCGCAAAGGTTTCTTCCCATGCGGCTTCGTCCATGTTTCCACAGAAATCATTCCAGCTCTGCCATGGCGTGTTTACGCCATTCAGCCACAGTTCCTTGCCGTTCACAATGAATTTGGTGCCTTCGATAGTGACCTTAGCGTTCTTCTTTACCTGGGGTTCCTGGAGCTCCTCCGTCTGAGCGCCCTGGCTTTCAGCAGCCTGGCTGCTGTCCGATGATGTACCGGCATTTGAACAGCCCGTCAGCCCTGCTGCCAGAGCAGCTGCCAGTAACAATGCAAATATACGTTTTTTCATATGAGTTCCTTTCATTTGATTTATAGTATCCGAATATTATTTTAACCGCTGCGGAAGAATTTGTCAAGAGCCTGGAAGCAAAAAAGACGCTGCATAATACAGCGCCTTTTTTT
>CAKSHT010000109.1 GCA_934457235.1 uncultured Oscillospiraceae bacterium | reverse complement strand
CAGCAAGGCTGACGCCTTGCAAGGACGAATTGTGCAAGATGCAAGTTTGGCGCAACACAGAACATATCCGTTGAGCAATCATGTGATTTTTTTGCGCCAAACTAGAAAGATGCAAGCAAGATGCGTACAAAATACAAAATATGGTCTTTGTGCGGTGTTGCCTTATTATTCAGCTTCGGCAGTCTGCGGCGCTCCTGCGAGTGCGCTTCTGATTGCCGCATAAACCTCCGATATCCTGGCGGACGGGCGCTCAAACCGCGCGGACGGCACGAAAATTATCTCCGCGTCCTGCGCTATTCCGCTGAAAAGCTCGCTTCCGGTGATATCCGATACTTTAAGTTCATCGGACGCGATTATGTACTCCGGGGCTTCCGGGATATCGTCGGAAGATGACGTGTAGCCCTCCGCCGTGCAGAGATTCGTCCCGCACAGGGAAAGCACTGCGCTCTCAAAAGTATCCGAACCCGCCGCCGTCAGCTTCGGCGTTACATAAACGAACGTACCGAACTTTACGTCTTTTGCGGAATCCTTTAAGGACTGGACAGCATTTGCGGCGGCCGCATTTCCGGCTTCCCCGCCGGAGAACACCGCCGCGACCACGCCATACAGTTCGCCGTATTCCTCCGCGGTTTCCGGAGCGGAAAGCTCTACGACTATTATTCCGGAGCTTTCAAGTGCGTATTTCTCACGCTCGGCAAGCGGAGTAAGCGTGAACAGGACGTCTGGCGAAAGCTCAGTCAGTTTGTCGATATCCGGATTTTCACTGCTTCCCGCCGTAACGGAGCACACGTTTTCCGGATAATCGCAGTAACGGCTGACAGCGCAGAGTTTCTCTCCGAAACCAAGCTCTGAAATTATCTCAGTAGCCGCCGGGGACAGGCTCACCGCACTTTCCGGAGCATGTTCTATCACAGTACCGTCTGCAAGCTTTACCGGAAACACGGAGCTATCCGGTTCCGCCATGCCAGAATTATCAACAATTATTTCAGACGGTACGTCGGAATCATCGTTCCCGCCACAGCCGGTAAACAGCGCCGCCGCAAGCAGCAGCGCGGGTATCGCAAAGGTCTTTTTCATCTCAGTATTCCAATCCAAGCTCTATTCTGGAATTGAGCCAGTCCACGAACTGGCGCGCAATTCTGGGTGAACGTCCGCCTCGTTTCAGCGCAAAGCGCTCCGCAGCCTGCGTAAGCTCATTGTCGTCAATCCCGATTTTCCTGTCCTCCGCAAGTTTTCTGACGATATCAAAGAATATCTCGCGATTGGGCTGTGTGAACGTGATAAACAGTCCGAAGCGGTCTGCAAGGGACATGCTCTCATCAACTGCGTCGCTCCTGCCGATGCTGTCAACCGAGCGGTCGCCGTTGCTCTCCTTGATGAGCTTGCGGCGGTTGGTGGTGGAGTATATCAGCACGTTATCCGGGCGCGCGGTAAGGCTTCCGTCCAGGGTAGCTTTCAGCACTCCGAAGCGCTCGTCGTCCTCGGTGAACGCGAGGTCGTCGATAGTCACTATAAAATGCAGCGGGATATCCTTGAGCATTCCGAACAGGTCGGGCAGTCCGTTTATCTCGGATTTCGGCAGCTCCACCATGCGAAGCTCCCCGTACTCGTTGAGTATCGCCTTGATCGTAGAGGACTTGCCGCAACCGCGGTCGCCGTACAGCAGGACGTTCTGCGCAGGAAGCCCGTTCAGGAACGCCAGTGTGTTTTCAATTACCTGGTTTCTCTGAAGCTCATAGTTCTTTAGGTCAGTCAGACGGATCGGGTCGATATTGTCAACCGGAACAAGCTGATTTTCCTTGAACGTGAACGCCTTGTACTTAGCGAACTCGCCGGTGCCGAACTTCTGTGCGCGCTTCAGCAGGCGGTCAGCGGTAAGCGTGAACTTTCCGCTCTCGAAATCCGGGAGCAGTGAGTAATCCGCAGTCGCGTCCGGCAGCGCCGCGAGAGCCTTTTTTACGTTCTGCGCGGTGTATTCCCTGACCACTTTCTTTATAAGCGCTATGTCATAGGAGAGAGCCTTGACGCGCTGCTCCGTCGGCTCCTTTACCATCATCGCGAAGAGCGGGGACTTGGAATAAACAACGGCGTCCGTGAGGTATTCGCCGAGGGTCTGCCCGGTCATGAGAAGCTCTGAACAGATGTTCGCGTAGCCCTTTAATCTCTGCTCCTCCGGCATTTCAGAGTTGAGCCAGTAAATGCCGTCCGCGAAAAGCTTGTTCTTCTCGGTTATCTCCTGGAATACCAGCAGCGGCGGTATTTTTTCTTCACATACTTTCATTGTCTTTTTCTCCTTGCTCTTTCTGTATTTCTTCTATAAGGCGCTCGAGCTGGTCGAGCGTTGAAAGCTCACTGCACAGGTCGCGGAAACGCGCCGCGCCTTTCATTCCCTTGAGGTACCACGAAGCCGGACGGCGTGCTTCCTTCATTCCCACGCGTTCGCCCTTGTCCTCGACTATCAGCCGGATATGCCGCCGCATGATATCAAGCTTCTGCTCCGGCGCAGGGTCGGGGGTGTAGCTTCCGGTTTCAAGATACTCCTTTATCTGGCGGAACAGCCAGGGTCTGCCGTAGCTTCCCCTGCCGACCATAACCAGATCGCAGCCGGTGTATTCGTACATCTCGCGGCACAGCTCCGGTGTTGTGACGTCGCCGTTGCCGATTACCGGTATCGACACCCCCTGCTTGACCGCGCGAATTATGTTCCAGTCCGCCTTTCCGGAGTAAAGCTGTGTCTTTGTCCTGCCATGGACAGTGACCGCCGCTGCGCCGCTCTGCTCAGCGATTTTCGCAAGTTCCACGGCGTTAATGCTGTTCTCGTCCCAGCCGGCGCGTATCTTCACCGTGACCGGAACATGCGCTGCCTCCACCGCCGCGCGGACTACCTCGCCAAAAAGCTCCGGGGTTTTCATCAGCGCGCTTCCCGCACCGCCGGAAACTATCTTCGGCATCGGGCAGCCGGAATTTATGTCGATTATATCCGGCTCAAATCGCTCCGCTATCTCAACGGCGCCCCGGACGAACTCCGGCTCGTTTCCGAAAAGCTGCACCGCCATCGGGCGCTCTCCGGGTGTGACCGAAAGCAGCTCCGCGGTCTTTCTGTCGTTATAGCACAAGCCCTTGCAGCTCGCCATTTCTCCCACAACATAGGAAGCGCCGTACTCCTTCGCCATAATTCTGTAGGCGCGGTCGGCTACGCTCGCCATCGGCGCGAGCGCGGCGGTCTTTTTGATCTTTACGCCGCCAATTTCGATATATTCCATCAATTGTCCTCACATTTTGAGTGTTTTCATCAGAATTTCACCTTATATTGTATCACAAATTCAAAAACAGTTCAAGTTCTTCTTGTAATTTTTTTTGAATTGTGTTATAATTAACGCATTACGTTGAACGGAGAACTTTAAAATATGGAAAACGCACAGAAAAAAGGGTCCCGCGTCGGTATCCTCGACGAGCTTAGGGGATTCGCTATAATCTGCATGGTCGTCTATCACGCGATGTACGATCTGAAATACATATTCGGAATTGACGTACCGATCTTCTTTGACGGGTGGTTCGACGTCGTACGAGATATCTTCGCGGGGCTGTTCATTTTCATTTCGGGCACCGTCTGCCGCTACTCCTCAAATAACATCAAGCGTGGCGCGCAGTGCTTCTTCATCGGCATGATCATGACCTTCGTGATGCCGTTCTTTTCAAGCGGAACGATACTTTTCGGGATCCTGCATTTTCTCGGCGTCAGCATGATGCTGTTCGGTCTGGGTCAGAAGCTTTTCGACCTGCTTCCCTCCTGGGTGGGAATTGCAGTCAGCGTACTGCTGTTCGTTCTCACGATGAACGTAAGAATGACATATTCCGGCGGGCAGCTCGTTCCCGGATATTTCGGAATCCCGCACCTGTTCCAGCTGCATTTCCCGATAGAAGCATATAACGCAGGCGTACTGTTCCCGCTCGGACTGCACGACTCCAGCTTCGCTTCTGCGGATTACTTCCCGATGATGCCGTGGTTCTTCCTGTTCCTGGCAGGAAGCTATTTCGGTATAATCGCCAAGGACGGCAGGCTCCCGAAATTCTGCTATCCGACGCATATCAAGTGGCTCGCAACCGTCGGGCGCTACACAATATGGATCTATGTGCTCCATCAGCCGGTAATTTACTTCATATTCAGCCTGATATTTCACTGAAAACCGGCAAATTGTGTGACTTCTGGCACAAATAAGGGCTTGCATTTTTGTTGAAAATGATATATAATAGTATTTACCTGACAATCCAGATGACAACATTTAATATAGATTTCAAAGAATGGGGGATCTTCTATGAACAAAAAGACAACTAATGAGATCATTCCTGCTATTTCCCTCAGGGGTCTTGTAGTATTTCCGTCAATGGTGCTTCACTTTGATGTCGGAAGAGAGCGCTCGGTCAATGCACTGAAGGCAGCTGCGGACGGCAGCGGACGTATTTTCCTCGTTGCTCAGAAGGACGCTTCAATCACTGAGCCGGAGATTTCCGATATGTACGAAGTCGGCGTTATCGCAGAGGTACGCCAGCTCCTTACAACTCCCGACGGCTCCACACGCGTGCTCGTCGAGGGTCTTACCCGTGCGAAGCGAGTAAAGCTCGTCAGCGCAAAGGATTACTTCCAGTTTGAGGTCAAGGAGCTTCCCGCACGCGGCGCGGCTCTCTCTGACGCCACTGCGGCGGCTGCAGCAAGGGCGCTGAAGAACATCTTCGCGGAATATGCGCAGATTTCTCCGAAAATGCCCCGTGAACTTTTTGAGGGCATAATGACCGAAGATAACTGCTCCGACCTGTTCGACAAGGTCGTATTCAACGTAGTACTGAAGGTCGAGGACAAGCAGGCGCTGCTTGAAGCAAACGGACTCCTTAACCGCATAAAGATGCTCATTTCCATGCTGGAAACTGAGATCGAGATAATTGAAACGGAGATCGACATTCAGGAACAGGTCAAGGAGCAGGTGGACAAAAACCAGCGCGAATACTACCTGCGCGAACAGCTCCGTGCCATCTACAGGCAGCTTGGCGAGGGAGACAATCCACAGGAGGAAGCAGACGATTACATAGAGCGTATCCGCGCTCTAAATCTCTCAGAGGAGATCACCGAAAAGCTCGTCGGAGAAGCGCAGAAGCTTGTGAAGATGTCATATTCCTCCCAGGAAGCCGGCGTTATCCGCGGCTATCTTGATACAGTTCTGGAGCTTCCATGGAACGTCTACACCAAGGATAAACTGGACATCGACAAGGTTCAGAAGCAGCTCGACAAGGATCACTATGGTCTGAAAAAGGTCAAGGAGCGTATCACGGAGATCATCTCCGTACGCGCCCTCGCTCCGGACGTCAAGGGACAGATAATCTGCCTTTACGGCCCTCCAGGAGTCGGCAAGACCTCCATCGGACGTTCGATTGCCGAAGCGCTGGGCAGAAAGTACGTGCGCATATCCCTCGGCGGCGTTCATGACGAAGCCGAGATAAGGGGTCACAGAAAGACCTACATCGGCGCAATGCCCGGACGTATCGCAGCGGCTCTCAAGCAGGCGAAGAGCATGAACCCCGTAATGCTGCTCGACGAGATAGACAAGATGGGCAGCGACTACAAGGGCGACCCGGCTTCCGCAATGCTGGAGGTACTCGACAGCGAGCAGAACACGACGTTCACCGACCACTATCTTGAGATCCCGCTGGATCTCAGCGACGTGCTTTTCATCACCACTGCGAACAGCCTGGACACCATTCCTGCGCCGCTGCTTGACAGAATGGAAATAATCGAGCTTTCCAGCTACACCCGCGAGGAGAAGTTCAACATAGCAAAGAAGCACCTCCTGCCGAAGCAGCTGAAAAAGCACGGCGAGAAACCCTCTACTGTCAAGATATCCGACAAGGCCCTGTACTCCGTTATTGATTTCTACACCCGTGAAGCCGGAGTAAGAAAGCTGGAGCGAAGCATTGCCGATATTTGCAGGAAATCCGCCAAGAAGCTCCTTACCGGAGAGAAGAAAGTAACCGTAACCGACGCCAACATCACTGACTTCCTCGGAGTCAAGAAGTATCTGCCGGAGCACCTGGAATCCCACGATGAGGTGGGTCTGGTGAACGGACTTGCCTGGACCTCCGTCGGCGGCGTAATGATGCCGCTTGAAGTGCTCGTTCTGGACGGGACTGGCAAGACGGAATTCACCGGAAGCCTAGGCGATGTAATGAAGGAATCCGCAAAGATCGCAGTGAGCCTTACCCGCTCCCTCGCGAAGAAATACAACATCGACCCAGAGTTCTACAAGAACAAGGATATACACGTCCACGCTCCCGAAGGCGCAGTCCCCAAGGACGGTCCTTCCGCCGGCGTTACGCTGACCACTGCACTGGTGTCCGCGCTTTCCGGAACTCCTGTGCGCCGCGACGTTGCAATGACCGGTGAAATCACTCTGCGCGGCAAGGTACTGGCAATCGGCGGTCTTAAGGAAAAAACGATGGCTGCATACCGTGCAGGGGTAAAGACCGTGTGCATTCCCAAGGAAAACGAACCTGACATTGACGAGCTTGACGACGTGGTAAAGAACAATCTGAAGTTCGTCATTGCCGAGGACATAAATACAGTTCTTGAAACCGCGCTGGTACTCCCGAACTGCGAGCCGCAGAAAAAAGCTCCGCTGAAGCGCAGGCCCTCCGCCAAGGCAAAGGAAGCCGAAAAGCTCCCGGCGCTGACCGCTAATTAAGGTGACACATGAACTATAACAACGCTGAATTCTACACTTCCTACGGCAGCTTCAAGCAGATCCCCCCGTCGGAACGTACGGAGATCGCATTTTCCGGGCGCTCCAACGTGGGTAAATCCTCGCTTATAAACAAGATATTCAACCGCAAGTCGTTGGCAAGGGTCAGCGCCGTACCCGGAAAGACTGCAACGATAAACTTCTACAGCCTGGAGAACCTGTATTTTGTAGACCTCCCCGGCTATGGCTACGCCAAGGTGGCTAAAACCGAAAAGGAGCGCTGGGGCAGCCTTATCGAGGGATATCTGCACGACGACCGGGAACTTGCTCTGGTATTCCAGCTGATAGACTTCCGTCACCCGCCGACGGCTGACGACGTTATGATGGTAAACTTCCTTATCGACAGCGAAATACCGTTCGTCGTTATTCTCACAAAGGCGGATAAGCTCTCAAAGAAACAGCGCGAGGAGCGTCGTGCTTCCCTGCTGACCGAACTTCCCTGCGCGGAGGATATAACGATAATCGAATTTTCCGCCCAGACCGGCGAGGGACGCGACGAGATACGCTCGATAATCGAAGAGATCGCCGAAAGTGAATAAAACAGACCTCCGCATGCTCGTGCGGAGGTTTCAGTTTATCGAAAATCGTGTTTGCCCGCGAAGAGGGCATTTGAAATCCATTTTTTGACCCAGCTTACAGGGGACATCAAAGGGATATAGTCGCAAACCCGCATTACAAAAGGAATTGTAGTGC
>CAKSHT010000108.1 GCA_934457235.1 uncultured Oscillospiraceae bacterium | reverse complement strand
TGGCAGAGCTAATACCGGAAATGGAAACAGATATTCAGATACGGAGAGATTATCTTGTAAAAATCTGCAAAAGTCACAGAGCTGATATTGTCAAACTTGGAACTGTCACAGAGCACATAGCACTCCCTGCACTGCTCCATAGCTGCAGCCTTTACAGCTGCCTCATAAACGATCTTTGCAGCCTCAACGGTGCACTTCTTTGCACGGGGGTGCGGGCTGATGATGATACCGTTTCTGGTCTTGAGAGAGATGAGGGTTTTGAAGATAGCGGTGGAAGTAGGGTTGGTTGTAGGAATAACCGCGCCAACAACACCGATAGGCTCTGCTATCTTTTCGATACCGTAAGCTTCATCGCGCTCGATAACGCCGCAGGTCTTGGTGTGCTTGTATGCATTGTAGATGTGCTCAGCAGCATAGTTGTTCTTGATAACCTTATCCTCAACTATACCGTAGCCTGTTTCCTCAACAGCCATCTTTGCAAGCGGGATTCTCTCCTTGTTAGCTGCGGAAGCGGCTGCGAAGAAAATCTTGTCTACCTGCTCCTGAGTGTAAGTTGAGAAAATCTCCTGTGCTTCTTTGACTTTCTTGAGTGCTTTCTCAAAGCTCTCTACGCTGTCAACCAGTTCATGAAATGCCATTGTCATCTTCTCCTTAAAATTTGTATACATGCATCAACCCTTGGACGTCTGTATAACAGCTGCGGTGACGGATTATTCCGCGGCGCAGTCGCAATCTCCCGTGACCCTTGGATTTCCGCGCGGAACAGCTTCTTTGCTGTCCGTTTCTTACGTGTTATAGTGCTTTCGACGGGTTACACTTATTGCTAACCTCTTTTGCACCTGTTAATATTTTAACACAATATTTTGCCCCTGTAAAATGTAATATTGATATATACATATCAACAAAATACATAGCAGGGACAAAATATTATATTACGTTATACTTTTTCTTTGCGCGGTGTACCGCATTGATAAATTCCCGGTCATATTCGCTGATCCTGTAATCCCGGCGGTGGATCAGCACGTCTTTATAGAGCCTTTCAGCGCCTTTGACCTTTATCTGAACTAATCCGTAATTATCTAGCAGCTGTTGAGGAACAGGGGAAACCCACATGAATGTTTCCGGAACTTTTCCCAGTATTACGAACTGCGAGCCACGCTCATACACAAATATCCTGCGTTCAACGAATTCCGTAAGCTCGGATTTACGCACGTCTATCACTGGAAGCGTTGGCACGTAGGGATCTGCATGACAGATCTCAATGTGATCCGTAAGATCGTCAAGACAGACTTCATCTTTCTGAGCAAGGGGGTCGTTTTTTGAAATTAGCATACTATACGAGAATTCCGCTAACGTATCGGCAGTGAGCTTCTTGTCCTTGAACAAGTCGCTGAAATACTTCTCATACGATGACTGATACCGTACGATACCCAGGTTGAAATCCTCGCGTACAACATTGTTTATAGTATTCATGGGGTTTGTTTCGCAATAGTAGAATTCAGCGGGGGAGCCCTTTTTCATGCAACGTGAGAAATCTGCCATCGCGAAGCTGAGGTAGCTTGCGCGCGGAACGCTGACCGAAAAGCTCTGCTTTTTCTGTCGTCCGTTCTGGTATATCTGTTCAACCTCCTCGACTTTCTGTACGATCTGCCGGGCGTATTGCAGGAACTCCTCGCCGTCCGGGGTTATTGAAATTCCCTTTGTAGTGCGCCGGAATATGGTTATCCCAATGGATTCCTCAAGCTCCTTTATTGCGCGGCTGAGGTTCGGCTGACCCATGTAAAGATTCTCCGCCGCCTTGCTGATGGAACGGGTTTTTGCCACTTCTACGGCATATTTCAGATGAAGTATGTTCAACTTTATTCCTGCCTTTCGTCGTTTCCCCGGTAAATTTTTGTAGTATTTCTGTTAAAGATTTGTCAAATGCTTATTATTGTGCTGAAAGCAGCTCCTTTGCTTCTGCCGGAGTTACCATTTCAGCGAGTGCCTTATCAAAGTCCTCAATAAGAATAGTATTTTTTGTCGGATTATCAGATATTCTGATGTTCGGACTATTAGGACTATCGTCTGTACAAACAGTATCTACTTCCGAAAACGCGCCGTTTTCATATGTGTAAAACGATACTCCGCCCATAAATGACGAACCGCCGACGGCGTAGTATTTGCTGCCTATTATCTGTGCTTCCGGAATAAAGACGTCTTCAAGGGGAGGAAGAATTCCGGTGCTGTCCATCGCGTAAAGCTCGTTTATATCGACGGGAATGCCGACCACTGTGTAATATCTGTGCGCGGCCGTGTCGTATACCATGAATTCTCCGCTGCACTGCCAGCCGTATGTCATCAGAAAGCAGCCGGATTTATAGTAAGTGCCGCGGAAATCATAGTGCGTGAACATTTCCCTGTTTCGCACGCCGATAAGCGGAGAATGGGTACTTACCCCCAAATCGCCGTAAGCGTTGAACACCAGCTGCTTGTCTGCGCCATAATCCAGCATATCCACAGACGACAGGTATTCCAGTCTGTTCCACCGGTATTCCGGATCAGCCCAGCCTCTGTAATTGACGAATACGACGTAATCATAGGCTTTTGGTGTATCAAGAATTGTTTCCAGCACAACAAATGCCTCTTCTGCTCCGTCGCCGTCATAATCCTTGATATACGCGCCTTTCACCTTAATGTCAAGCTTGCCTTCTGAGAGCCAATCGCCAAGAGTATCATCGCCGTCGGTGGAATATTTCACCGTAATATCGGCAGCCGATGGATTATCAGTTATCCACCGGGATACCACTTTGTATCTGTCAGATTTTTTTACTGCTTCTACTGCGATATCTGTGAAATAGGCGTTCTTCTCATGCGCTGTATCCGGCGGAATATTCTTGATATAATCGTAATCGACAAAGATATTATTATTGGAAAGCTGTGTCATTTGCGGATATGGTTCTTCGTCCATCCGATATAACTCTCCAACTGAACCGCCAAACGGGAATTCCGCAGCTGTTCCGTCGTTATCCGTTGAAACCTGCGTTTCCGGCTCAGATGTTATTTCAAAAACAGAATATGCTGTTTCAGCAGTGTCCTGCTCCGTTTCCGAAGTTTCTTCAGATGAAAGCGGGGCAGGGGAGCTGTTTTCTGTAACCGGGGCGCTGCACCCCGAAAGGAGTAATGCTGATATGACTGCCGGGGTAATGCCTCTGCGAAAGTTCATACCAACACCTCCCGTCAATCTCTTTCCAGTGCGGAAATACCGCTTCTGACCATCTTTACGATGCCGAACGGCTTTAACAGACTGATGAAGCTGTCTATCTTCTCAGGCTTACCGGTGAGTTCCAGCATAATGCTGTCCTCGCCGATATCCACTGACTTGGCGCGGAACAGGTTAGCCACCTCGACGATACCGCGCCTGTCCTCAACAGAGCGACCCGCGCGGACGATAACATGCTCGCGGCATACGGCGTCGGTGAGTATCTTGACTTCTTTGACGTCGTGGAGCTTCATAAGCTGGTTCTTTATCTGCTCAAGGACTCTCAGATCACCGGCAACCACGATAGTAAGTCTGGAGATTTCTGGAATCTCGGTTTCAGCCGCATTGAGGCTCTTAATATTGAAGCAGCGTCTGCTGAACAGGCTGGAAACCCGGAGCAGTACACCCTCGTTGTTAGCAACTTTTACTGATAATACATATTCCTGCATGATCACGCCTCCAGGTCAATTGATGTGATGGGATTTACGACCGGTTTTCCGGCAGGTATCATCGGCAGTACGTTGATGTCCCTGTCAATGCGTACTTCGATCATTACCGGTGCAGACTTGGATATTTCAAGCGCTTCTCTGAGCACAGGGGCAATCTCTTCGGTCTTTTCGATAACGAAAGTTTTTATGCCGAATGCTTCGCCAAGCTTTACGTAGTCGATGTGACGTGCGTCCAGTGTGGTTTCGGAGAAGTGCTTGCTGTAGAATAGGCGCTGCCATTGGCGTACCATGCCGAGTACATTATTATTAATTACAATTTCCACGATGTTTATTCCATGCGCGGACGCGGTGATAAGTTCGTTGAGATTCATTGCAAAGGAGCCGTCGCCCGCCAGATTAACGACGGTCTTGTCGGGATTACCGGTTTTTGCGCCGAGCGCAGCACCCAGACCGAAGCCCATCGTGCCAAGTCCGCCGGAGGAAACGAAGCTGCGGGGATTTTTGCACTTATAGTACTGCGCAGCCCACATCTGCGTCTGACCGACTTCAGTTGTAATGATGGCTTCTCCATTGGTCTGGCGGTCGAGTTCTTCAATAACAGCCTCAGGAGTTACAGGAAGCTCTGGAGTGCCCTGCTGTACGGGTTCGCCGAAATCTTTGCTGAATTCCGAATTCCACTCCGGGTGGGACTGCTGGGAAAGCTTTGCGTTAATAGCCGCGAGGACTTCCTTTACATCGCCGGTAACGGTTGTCGTTACGTCAACGTTCTTGTTGAACTCAGCCGGGTCGATATCAATGTGAATTATTTTCGCCTGCTTGCCGAATACAGAAGTATCACCGGTAACACGGTCAGAGAATCGTGTGCCGATACCGATGAACAGGTCACAGTTATTAAGTGCGTACGCAGCCTTTACAGTTCCGTGCATTCCGAGCATTCCTATGTAACGGTGGTCTGTTTCGTCGTAAGCGCCCTGACCCATGAGTGAGCAGGAAACCGGAGCGTCTGTAAGCTCCGCAAGCTTTTTGAGTTCCTCGGAAGCTCCGGATGATATAACGCCGCCGCCCGCGTAGATGTAAGGCTTCTTGGCGTTTGCGATGAGCTCAGCCGCTGTGTTAAGCTCGTCAACAGAAAGTGGTGCATTTGCTTCCGGCTGCTGTGCAGGCTGGGGAACATACTCCGTCATAGCCTGTGTGATATCTTTTGGAACATCTATCAGCACCGGACCTTTTCTGCCGGTATTAGCAATCTTGAATGCAAGACGGATAGTATCCGCGAGGTCATTCACGGACTTTACGATAAAATTGTGCTTTGTGATGGGCATTGTGATACCTGTGATATCCACTTCCTGGAACGAGTCCAGACCCAGCAGACCGCAGGATACATTACCTGTTATAGCGACGAGCGGCACGGAATCCATGTACGCTGTAGCGATACCCGTTACAAGGTTGGTAGCGCCGGGACCGGAGGTAGCGAGCACAACGCCGGTCTTTCCGGTGGAGCGTGCATAGCCGTCCGCTGCATGACATGCGCCCTGCTCGTGGCAGGTAATCACATGTCTGATTTTGTCACTGTACTTGTACAGACTGTCATAAATATTGAGAACAGCGCCGCCCGGATAGCCGAAAATGGTATCAGCGCCCTGTTCGAGTAAGCATTCAACGATTATATCAGAACCGCTAAGCTTCATTGAGAGATCACCCTTCTTTTTACATAATATCCCTGCTTGGTATATCAAACAGTACATAATATTATTTTATCACATAGTTCATATATTGTCAACGATATAACAGGAATTTTTCCCGATTTTTTGACAAAAAAAGCGGCAGATCTCTCTGCCGCATACTATAAATGTATTATGTGTTTATTCTTTCATCATGATGTAGGCGATAACTTCCCTTAGCATTTCCTCAGAAACAAAGTCACAGCCGTTTTTCAGAACGGATATCATTTCCTCTGTTCCTGGCTTCTTCTGCTTTTCCAGATCGGCTCTTATGGTTTCAAGCAGCTTTCGCTGGAGCCAGCGGAGTTTTGAGTAATCAAGCCTTCCGCGCAGATAGAATAACGGTACATCGGTCGGATTGGCTTCTTTAAGAATTTCATTATACTTGGAGCCAGGAGGATTCATACCGACTGCACAGGCACACAGAAGATTCCAACGCTTCTGTGCCTTTGGAAGTCCCTGCACCTTGTTTGCGAATACCCAGCCCAGGAACACGGCTTCTTCATCCTTCGGAAGCGATTTCTGCGCTTCTTTCAGAGAAAACGACGGAACGCCCAGCTTTTCTGCCAGCATTTCCGCATATCTCCGGGTACTTCCTGCATTTGTTTCGTAGATAACTGCTTTCATTTATTCACCTCTGCGGTCAGTTTTCTCTGGCTGCTGCTTTCTTACGGTTCTTTTCGCTGTACATCAGCTGATCAGTTGCCCTGACCATTTCCTCAAAAGATGTGGAGTTGTCAACATCAAAAGTCTTTACACCGACGCTCGCTGAAATTATGTATGGCTTGCCAGAAACCTTATTCACTCCGTCAATATACTTATCCATGTCGGAGCGTATTTTCTGACAGGTGTAATCTCCGGGAATAACAGCTACCATCTCATCTCCGCCCCATCTGATACACAGAGACTCCGCGGGACAGCATGATTTCAGAGCATTTGCAACGGTGCATATGGAGAAATCCCCGTTATCATGACCATGATTATCGTTAATGGATTTAAGCCCATCCAGATCGGCGAGGACCACCGTGAGCCTGCCGTTGCATTTTTTTATCAGCTCCGGATAGGAGTTTTTCAGTGCGGTACGGTTAAGCAGATGAGTCAGACCGTCACAGCGGTACATTTCCTCGATCTTTTCAGTCAGATAATGCTGATATTGTACAGTTCTGAATGCGCCGAACGAAGAATTCAGCGTATTTATAATCTGGGAAGCCTTGTAATAATTCTGTATATCGTAATTGTGATAAGTGAAGCATACATAGCCCATCGTAAGACCTACATAATTAAGCGAGAATATTATCAAAGGATCATTGTGGTCAGTCAGCACGTCCTTCAGCTGCGGGTGGAGGTCACGGAAATCAATGTCGTCCACACGGCCGTTCATCGGGTTGTCTGAATTGTATATGATCTTCATTGTGCTGCTGAAATCCGTACCGGCTTTTGACAGCGGATTTATCGTCGGATCAAGGCACGTGGGATTGAGCACAATGATCATGTCATAGAAGTCGTACCTGTTGAATATCTGGGCTACCTCCGGGAAACTATGGCACTCCAGAACACGGGACATCATGCGGAACATATGCTCTTCCTCGGACTGATAGCGGTTAAAGGAATTGTTAACGTACGCCAGTTCCACGGAGGCGTTAATAACGTTATCCGATTTGCAGCCACAGCTCTCCGATTTTTGCAGGGTCGGTATAACCAGCTTGTATTCTTGTATCTCTTTGCCATTTATCAGATCATTTGCCGTATTTGCGACGGATTCTGCGAGCTGTTCACTGCTGCACAGACAAGTGGTTATCCTTGGGTCACAGTAATTAACATCGCTTATTCCGTCAAAGCCAGTCACCATAATATCCTGCGGGATCTTATAACCGCGGCTTTTCAGCGTGTTAATTACGGTGATCGCCATTGTATCGTTCACGCAGATTATTGCCTGTGGAAGCCTGCGGCGCTTGATAAAAAGCGCTTCCATAGCTCTTTCCGTCGGGACGCTCCAGTATTCGCCGTAGCTTATATCCTCGTCGGAGAACGGTATATCAAGCTCGTCAGCAACTTTTCTCACGACCTCAATGCGCTCGTCAGAGAATTCATTCCCCTTGATTCCTGCCATAAGGTGGAAGTTTCTGATACCATGATCGACCAGCACATGTCTGACGATCTTTTCAAATCCGGCTGAGTAGTCAAATCGGATGTTCGAGCAGTTTTCGTAGCTGCCGCCTACGGTAATC
>CAKSHT010000107.1 GCA_934457235.1 uncultured Oscillospiraceae bacterium | reverse complement strand
GAGCTGGACCAGGTCGATGCTTGAGAAGTCATAGTCCTGCATCGCATTGTAGTTGGAGCTTGTTACGGTACAGCCTGTCAGTCCGATAGAGCTGACAGTGACCGCTATTGCCGCAAGTACGGCTAAAATTCTTTTTTTCATTCAGTGTCCTCAGTTTGCTTTCTTGACGATGGTACCCTGGCGTGTTTCCTCGACGGTCCAGCCCATTGCGGTTATCTGGTCGCGTATGGAGTCAGCCAGCGCGAAATTCTTTTCCTTGCGGGCAGCCTTACGCTTTTCAATAAGCTCGGTTATCTCCGCAGGAATTTCTTCCGCAGTATTGTTATTATTATACAACAGACCGAGTACATTTGTCAATGCCGTAAATTCGTCGTAATACGCCTGGAGAGTGCCCTTTGTCGAATTACCGGAGGAAACCGCAGTGTTTATCTTGCGAACCAGCTCGAAAATGGTGGAAATACCGTCGGCAGTGTTGAAGTCATCGTCCATTACCTTGATGAACTGTTCCTGTGCTTCCTTGACATCGTTAAGCGCCTGCTCGGAAGAAGCACCATCGGGAGATGCGGAAAGTGCGCGCTTCAGTGTGTCACGGCAGGTGTATAGGCGCTGTAATGCAGCCTTGCAGCTTTCGATAACTTCAATAGTGTAGTTGAGCTGGCTTCTGTAGTGTACGGAAAGCAGCATGAAACGGATAGGTTCGTAGCCGTATTCTTTGGAAAGATCTCTTACCATGAAGAAATTTCCCTTGGATTTAGACATCTTGGAGCCGTCCACGTTGAGCATACCATTGTGCATCCAGATATTTGCGAGTGTCTGACCTGTTGCGCACTCGCTTTGTGCGATCTCGTTCTCGTGGTGCGGGAAAATAAGGTCAGCTCCGCCGCCGTGGATATCCAGTGTGTCACCGATATAGTGACGGCTCATTGCAGAACACTCGATGTGCCAGCCGGGTCTGCCCTTGCCGAACGGGGAATCCCAGAATGGCTCTCCGGGCTTTGCAGCTTTCCAGACTGCGAAGTCCATTGCATTGCGCTTCTTTTCTCCGACTTCAATACGCGCACCCGCCTGGAGGTCCTCCAGCGGCATGTGGGACAGCTTGCCGTATTCCGGGAACTTAGATGTGTCGAAATACACATCGCCGTCCACCTGATAAGCGAAGCCCTTGTCAACGAGAGTCTTTACGATATCAATGATGATATCCATGTTTTCGGTTACTTTCGGGTGAACGTCAGCGCGGCGTACATTCAGTCCGTCAGCGTCGGTGAAATACTCCTTGATAGCGTTCTCGGAGACCTCGTGTGCGGTCTTTCCAAGCTCGTTGGCTTTCTTGATGATCTTGTCGTCAACGTCAGTGAAGTTCTGTACATAGAATACCTTATATCCGCGGAATTCAAGGTAGCGGCGCAGCGTATCGAATACGCAGAGCGCACGCGCGTTTCCGATGTGGATAAGATTGTAGACGGTAGGTCCGCAGGCATAGATTTTCACAGTGCCTGGGGTAATGGGTTTGAGCTCTTCCTTCTGCCGTGTCATGGTGTTGTAGATCTGCATTTTATTTTCCTCCTGGGTCTATATTATTTTTTTCAGACAGCTGCTTTTTCAGTTCGTCGATTTCTTTCTGCATGCACTCCATCTTGTAAATGTGCTCACAGAGCAGCTGTGAAACAGGGTCGGGTATGTGTATCTGGTCAAGGTCGCAGTCGTTTACGCGAACCCCGTCGCGCTTGACTATCCTTGCGGGTACGCCAACTGCGGTACAGTTCGGCGGGACTTCTTCAAGAACAACGGCATTCGCCGCGATCTTTGAATTATCGCCTATCTTCATAGGACCGAGAACTCTTGCGCCCGCACCTACCATAACATTGTCGCCGAGAGTGGGGTGGCGTTTCCCGGTGTCCTTGCCGGTTCCGCCGAGAGTGACGTTCTGGTAAAGTGTGCAATAATCGCCTATCTCGGTAGTTTCACCGATAACAACGCCGGAGCCGTGGTCGATGAACAGCCCCTTACCTATCTTGGCACCGGGGTGTATCTCGATTCCGGTCTTGTTCCGGGAACGCTGCGAGATCCAGCGCGCTATGAAGAAGTGTCCGCGCTCGTAGAACCAGTGAGCGCGTCTGTATGACCTTACCGCCTTGAATGAGGGGTAGAGAAATATTACCTCCCAGGCAGAACGTACCGCCGGATCCCTTGCTTTTATAGAATCGATCTCTTCTTTGAGCTTATTGAACATGGAAACCTCCGGTCTTGTTGTCAGCCGAAATTCCTTGGCTGATACTGAACTTATGTCCGATGGGAATAAAAAAACCTCCGCACCGGAATGGTGCGAAGGCGTATTACCGCTGTTCCACTTCGCTTCGGGCAAAAGCCCCTCTGACCCTTAACGCGGGAAACGGGAACGGCTACCTTACGCACATAAGCGCATAATATCACCGAACCGGCTCACAGCCGCACTTTCGCCGGGTCTGCACGCAGCGCTCTCACCAACGCGCCGCTCTCTGGGGAACAACTCTCCGGGTACTCTGACTGATCAATGCCTTTAGGATTACATATATTATCATTATAACCTATGTGGCGTGATTTTTCAAGAGGTTATTATGATTTTTTTCGAATTTCACGAAAAATTCACCCTAACAGGATATATGCAAGTGCCGCGATCAGTTTAATATCTGCCTTTTCGTGCCATAGGAGAACGATAAGCGCAGCTATCAGCATGAAATCCCGGTCACTTGTGAGCTTTTGCAGAACCCCCTGCTGCGTTCCTCTGCGTGAACATTTCGCGCACTTGTCGCCGCAGGGCGGGGGAGCGGAGCAGTCGCATTCCGGCTCTTCAGCAGGCGGCGGAAGCTCTCTGGCAGTTCCGTTGTTGAATTGCTCCACTGAGCGGTAGAGCGGCGATTGTTCAGAATTCCAGACCATACTATCCTCCCTGACCGAATAATCCGCTTTCTTTAAGCAGCGGAAGCAGCGAAATCAGTTTAAGAAGCTTTACCGCCGTATCGACCTTGCCACGGTTTTCTTCACGAAGCAGTGGCTTCAGTGCTATAAGAAGTTTTTCGTCGTCGCTGGAGCCTCCGGCAGCACCGAGGATACCAGCAAGCTTCATCATTGAGCCGAGGTCAAAGCCGGAGAATAGTCCGTCGCCGGAAGCGGGTTCCCCGGAGTTCTCTCCGTCAGTTTCCTCGTCCCCCGCAAGTGCACGGAGAATATCCTCAATGTTATCCATGCACTTCACCTCCGCATTGAAACAATTTATTTAATGCTGCCCAGCAGCCGCATGACCTCCTCCGGTGAACCTGCGGTTTTAAGCTGTTTCATCAGCTCTTTGTCAGCAAGTACCCTGCGCATCTTCTCCTTGTCGGATTTTGTAAGTATCGAGGAGAGCGTGGACAGATCTTTCTTCTCAAGGGATTTTTTCAGTTCGTTGGGGGAAGCGCCAAGCTTTTCGCTCGCGGACTTAATTAGCATGTCAAAATCATTGTTGTTCATAATGTTACCTCCGAGTAAATACCATTTTGTGACAGGTTTCAGATGATTTCAGAGAAAAAAACGCATTGCCCCCTTTTATTCATTATGATTTTATGTTATAATATGAATAAATAGACCCAGGAAGAAAGGAAAACCACCATTGAAAATATTGGTAGTGTCTGATACTCACAGAAATTACGCAGTCTTGAAGTCAATAGTAGACAACAATCTTGACTCCGACCTTATAATCCACCTTGGCGACGGCGAGAACGAAGCACGGGATATACAGAACCTTTACCCGCAGATACCGTTAGTGTATGTCAAGGGGAACTGCGATTACGGAGTCCATCCGGAGTCGCAGGTCGTGACCGCATGCGGATATAAAATATTCTGTTGCCACGGACATAACTACGACGTACACAGCGGGTTGCAGGAGCTTGTTGCTGCTGCCAGAGCAGAGGACTGCCAGATCGCGCTTTATGGACATACGCACCTCCACCGCACTGAGCAGGTGGGCGATGTGTTCGTAATGAACCCCGGAAGCCCCGACAGTCCCAGAAACCATAACGAGCCGACCTACGGTGTGATAAATCTCACCAGCGACGGTCAGATCGGAATGAATATCATAGCGGTGAAAAAATGACGATCAATCATATCAGACTTGACGAGGTGGATTCCACCAACAATTATCTTAAAGCTCACCGCGCAGAGCTTCCGGACGGAACGCTGCTCACCGCCGGGATACAGACCGCCGGAAAGGGCAGGCGCGGACACAACTGGCTCGCAGACGACGGAATGCTTCCGCTCTCGCTTTTGCTGAAAAATCCCCCGCACCCCGATACCATCACGCTCTGTGCGGCTGTAGCGGTATGCAGCGCACTGGAAGCAAGGCTTCCGGACGAGGAGTTCGGCATAAAGTGGCCTAACGACATTATCCTGCGTGGTCATAAGCTTTGTGGTATTTTATGCGAGAGCGTGTGCTTTGGTTCCTCGATGGATATAGTATGCGGAATAGGCGTCAATCTGGCGCAGACCGCCGAGTTTTTTGAGAGAGCCAATATACCGCACGGCGGCTCAATTAAGATGCTGACCGGAAAAATCATATCGGACCGCGAGGAGCTTGCGGAGGATATCGCCAGCCGTTTGTATGCATACACACGAAGTGGTTTTGAAGCGGTTTCGGACGAATATGTGAAACGTTGTCTGACCGTTGGAAAGCGTATACGGATAATCGAAAACAATTCCGAGCGTGAAGCATTTGCAGAGGACATAGCACCTAACGGATTCCTTATCTGCTCCGATGAAAGTGGCAGGTTTGAAGTAAATTCCGGTGAAGTCAGCGTGCGCGGACTTCTTGACTATATCTGACAGGTGAAATATGATTGAGAACGAATTCAAGATAATGCTTACGAAAGCGCAGTACAACGCCATTCATGAATTATATGCCTGGGACAGCGAGAAGCAGCAGGTGAACATCTACTATGACAGCGCTGACCTGGAGTGCAGCGCGCGCCATATAACTGTGCGTGTGCGCAGCGTTTCAGGCAAATATTTTCTACAGATGAAGCTGCCGGCGGAACAGATGGGAAACGGCGCGGTATCCAGAATTGAACTGGAGCAGGAGCTTGGAGAGATTCCTCAGACCCTGGAGCCGGAGATGATGAAGAAGCTGAGCGGAGCCGAGCTTCCGGAAGTACACTTGCTTGGCAGGCTCACGACATTACGTAGTGTAAAAAAGGTACCCGGAGCCGAGATAGACCTCGACCGCAGTGAGTATTTCGGAAGAACAGACTATGAGCTTGAAGTCGAGTACACTGACGAAATAGCCGCCGAAGCGCTTATCGCCGAGATAACATCAAAGGTTCCCGTTGACAGGAGCGTGCCTGTTACAGGAAAGATACGTCGTTTCCTCGCTGAATATCAGAAAAACAACGCCTGATTTTACTCAGGCGTTTAGTTTTTTATTAAGTGTATCTATGTCCGCCGCAGAATAATTCACGACAAATCTTCCGGAAGATTCCGGCGGAGCGTTTGTCGGGTCGTCGTAGTGCTCTGAAAGCGCCGACAGCTTTACTCCACATTCCCGGAATATTTCCGGCAGCTCCGACCGATCGTCAATATTCAGCAGGAAATGTAGCCCTGCGCTCTCCTCAGATATGCTGTCGGCTCCGCAGTATTTTTCAGCGAGCTCTACAGTAAGGTCGCGTACCTTGCGGTAATACTTGCGCATTCTGCTGATGTGGCGTTCAAAATGCCCTCCGGAGATAAAACGGGCGAGTGTGTACTGTTCAAATGCGGGAACAGGGCAGGAGCAGAATCCTAGGCGATCCCGCCAGCGCTCGTAAAGCTCCGGCGGCATGCAGATGTAGCTTATACGTACGGACGGCGCGATTGTCATGCTGAATGTGTTCATATAGATGACGCGTTCGGTCTTGTCAAGTCCGAACATCGTCGGCAGGGGCTTTCCTGCCCAGCGGAATTCGCTGTCATAGTCGTCCTCAATGATGTAGCCGTTGCGCCTTACAGCCCATTTCACAAGCTCCATTCGGCGGGATATCGGCATTACAATGCCGGTAGGGAAGTGGTGAGCCGGGGAAATATGAACTACATCGACGTTCTTATAATATAGTTCGTCCGCAGAAATCCCCTGCCTGTCAAGTCCGACTGGAATACACAGCGCCCCGTTAAGACGGTAGATACGCGCGGGCTTGTGGTATCCGGGATCCTCGACCGCGTATGTCAGATTGTTTCCGAGCAGCTGAACTAGCAGGTTGTTGAGATATTCAGTACCTGCGCCGACGATTATGCGATGTGGCGGGACGTTTATTCCGCGATAAGCTTTCAGATGTGCAGAAATCGCTCTCTGAAGATCCGGCGCGCCTCCAGGAGGGACGGGAGCAAGCAGCACACTTCCCTTTTCAAGGATAACGGTGCGCATGAGCCGCGTCCATACCGAGAACGGGAACATCGTGTTTCCTGTAGGAGCGGGTATTTCCGGCTGCATCTCATCGTATATTTCCTCGGAAATAACGGGCGTTTCCGGCTGTGTTATCTCGCCGGCGCATACATAATAGCCGCTGCGTTCTCGTGCGGAAATATAGCCCTCGGCGAGTAATTGCGCGTATGCGCTTTCAACAGTGATCACGCTGACGCCGAGCCGCTCCGCCTGGGCGCGCTTTGACGGAAGCTTCGATCCGTCCGGTAGCTTTCCGGATAGAATATCCTGTTTTATTTCATCGTAAAGCCTTTCGTACAGGCATTTTTTTTCGTCAGCCATATTCTCACCGTCCGTTTTGTATTCTGATCTATAATAAATAATTATACTACATCTTCTCTTTTTTTGCAATATGTTGACTTGAAAGATGTTGTGTGATATAATAATCTCGTACAAGTATAATATCAAAAATGGGGAGATGTATCTTTATGTCTTTTAATACGCATGACCTGAACCGCAACGCATGCATGCTAAATGGTCCGCTCCGTTACAATGGCTACGACTGGTGGTGGCACAGCTTTACCGGACATAACGAGAAAACTGGTGAGGAGCGTTCGTTCTTTATAGAGTTCTTTTTGTGTAACCCGGCGTTCGGCGGAAGCATGCCGATTTTCGGACAGATTCCGTTTAACCGTGAAAATGGAATTAAGCCATCTTACCTTATGGTCAAGGCTGGAAGCTGGGGAAAGGGTGCAAAGCAGATACACAGATTCTTTGGCTGGCGTGATGTAACGGTCAGCAGTAATGCGCCATATTCTGTAATGGCGGCGGATTGCTTCGCTTCTGATTTCGTTCTTCGCGGAAATGTATCACTATCCGTTGAGGATTGCGCCGCACACCCGGAGTATATGTGCGACCCCGGCGAAATGAGCTGGGATCTGAAGCTTGACAAGCAGATAGCATTCAACGTTGGATACGGGGCTTCAAAGCCGTTCCGTGCGGCACAGGCATTCGATATGTACTGGCATGCGGAGGGAATGAAGACCGCCTACTCCGGCGAGGTGACGTACGATGGCGAAAAGTACATTGTTGACCCGGAAACCTGCTATGGATACGCCGATAAAAACTGGGGCAGGGACTTTACTTCTCCGTGGATATGGCTTTCATCCAGCGATCTGTTCAGCAATCTGACCGGAAAGAAACTGAAAAACAGCGTATTTGATATAGGCGGCGGCAGACCTGTGATAGCCGGAAAAGC
>CAKSHT010000106.1 GCA_934457235.1 uncultured Oscillospiraceae bacterium | reverse complement strand
ATCCGAGTTTTACTGTCCAGTCATCGCCGGAGAAATTATAGTGCAGCGTTGTGTCCGTTATCTCAACGCGCGCGGGAGCGATGTCATACACTCCGCTCAGCAGATCTTCCCCGCTGGGCTGGATATAGTCCGCGTAGTACTCTGTGTACGTCTGTGATTTGCCATCGACGGCTGTCATGAACGCCGCGCGGAGCATTACGCCCTGCAATTCACGCGTGTCGTCGGGAGTTGATATCACGCCGTCCCAGGAGCCTCCCGCCCCATATTCCTTAAAATCTATCAGTCGTTCGCTGGAATAGGTCCCCTCGCCAAGGTAGTAATCAGCATTCACAGTTATGTACAGCTTTGTTTTTCCCTCTGGGTCTATGGGGAGCTGGTTCGGTACATCAAACGAGATCGTCAGGAATCCTGTGCTTGTTTCCTCAGATCTGAACGAACCCAATATCGCGTTCACCGTTTCCGCTGCGTTCGTTTCGTTCAGAATGAGCTGTGAAACATCCGCCGGCGGCTGCGAGGATACTTCCGGAGTGCTTGTGGATTCTTCAGTTTCAGCGCGGGAAACATCGGAGTTCTCCGGCTGGGACGATGTATCAGATGATGTATCCGGCTGACCTGTGGACACGTCAGCTGACGAGGTATCCGGCTGTTTATCTGAATTGGTCAGCAGGCACACTGCGGCTGCAATTATCAGTATTACCGCCGCAATGCTTATCCACAGCGTGGGCTTCTTCGGACTGAGAACATTCTTGATACGCTGTTTTATGCTGCTTTCACCGAACGCCAACACTCCGGTCAGACGGTTCTGCCTTATGGACATGTTCAGCAGCGCAGCTGCGTATTCCTTACGCTCCCCGACTGAAAAGTCCTGCACTGCGCGTTCGTCGCAGGATATCTCCATATCGCGCACCATAAGGAAGAACGACACCCACACCAGCGGATTGAACCAGTGTATACCCAATGCAAGTATGGCAAGCGGCTTCACCAGGAAATCCAGGCGGCGGATATGCGTTTTTTCATGCGCGATTATGAAATCCCTGTCCTTACCGGGAAGCCCCGCCGGGAGATATATTCTCGGACGGACAAGTCCCATCACGAAAGCGGTCGGGAGTCCCTCGCACTCGCAGATGTTATCTGATACGCGCCGCGCTCCGGATATGAGTCTGCGCAGCCGCATGAATGAAACCAGCATGTACACTGCGAATATAACGGCTCCTGCCGCCCAGATCCAGAACAGCACCGAATTTGCGTCACTGCCAGCCGCGGCGCTCTGCTGCGGGATATCCTGCCCCACAGCAGGAACAACAGTATTTGCGGCGGGGGTTATAGTAACAGGCGCGGTTTCAGTAACATTGAACGTCATTCTTCCGCCGGAGGTCTCCGCTCTGAACAGATTGAAAAGACTTACCGGGCTTGGCAGAGAAACCGGGCACAGCAGGCGTATCCCAAGGATAGCCCACAGCATGTAGGAATAACGGCGGGGCGCCTTTTTCAGCGGTATCCTCAGCAGCATTATCACCAGCGCGATGAATGCTCCGGAAATGCTCATGTTTATCAATACGTCAAGGAAATCCTTCATTGTCACACCTCCTCAGTGTAGTTGTCTATCAGCTTTTTCAGCTCCTCTGCTTCCTTTTTTGTAAGCTTTTCGCGGCTCAGGAACGCCGTAAGGAACATCGGAAGCGAACCGCCGTAGTTCCTGGCAATAACGTCCTCGGATTTTTCGGACAGCACGTCCTCGCGGGCGCATTCCGATGTTATCACGGAGTTTTCGTTCTTCACAAGTCCCTTGTCCACCAGCTTCTTTAAAATCGTGTAGACTGTGGATTTCTTCCAGTTCAGCGCTTCAAACGCGCGGCTCACCAGCTCCCCGGACCTTATCGGCTCACCGTCCCATATCAGCTCCAGCAGCTTGAATTCGCTGTCCGGAATCGTACTTTTTCCTGACATAAATAACTTCCTTTCCAAATCAGTCTATTCTTATAGACCCCTTTTCTGGTTTTAGTCTATCACAATAGACCGGATTTGTCAAGTAGTTTTTTAAAAAATTTTCCGGAGGTCATAAAACCTCCGGAAGTCATTTTATTCTGCGCCATACAATTCGTATGGCGGATTTTTGCCGATGTAAGGTATCTCAGTAAATCCATGATGCGCCGCGCATTCGATAAGCTTTTTCGTAAGATCCGGCACATCGTCGCGGGTAAGCGCTTCTTCAACCGGGAGCCACACGGCTTCGCTGTTTTCATCGTTGTCAGAATGCGCCTCGCCGGAAACGTACTCAGCACGGAACACCGCATACCAGTCCTTCGCATTGAACCGCATTCCGATAAGCTCGCCGGGTTCCACAAGCACGCCGGTTTCCTCAAGGTACTCGCGTATCAGCGCGTCCCGGGGCATCTCGCCGTAATTAAGGTATCCGCCCGGTACTATCAGCAGTCCTTTTCCTGCGCCATAAGTGTGTCGTGCGAGGAGCACCCTGCCGTCCATTATCACCACTCCGGTGACGGACTGGCTCCAGTTTGTGTTTCCATTTTCCATGTCAGTGCTCCAGTTCCGGCTGCGTTCTGCGCAGCTTCTTTGAATACCAGACGAAATATACAAGATTCAGAACTATGCCGAAAATAGTCGCGGACGGCGCTGCAAGTCCGATCATCGTAAGGCTTGCGTCCGGCTGGATACTCATGATATAGGACATCGGCAGGCGCACAAGGAATGTCTGTGCAAGTCCCTGTATCATAACGAAAAGCGTCTGGCTGTGCCCGTTGAAATATCCGATGAAGCTGAAAAGAATGCTGGTAACGATAGGCTCCAGCGAAAATCCCAGCAGGTACGCCGCGGACTGCTCGATATACACAGGCTCCGGCGTGAATATCATGGACATGTAGTTTCCGGCGAAAATCGCGAGAAGCGAGATAACCACGCCGACAGAGCAGCCTATAGCCATTCCGCAGAGCATGGTCTGACGGGCGCGCTTTTCCTTTCCCGCACCGAAATTCTGTGCGATGAAGCTTGCCAGGGACTGCATAAGCGACGACGGCACAAGCATAATGAACGCCACAAGTTTGTTGGCGACGCCGTATCCAGAGGACTGCGCGATGCCAAGTTTATTGATGAACGCGCACAGTGCCAGGAACGAAAGCTGAGTCAGCAGCTCCTGTACTGCAATGGGAGCGCCTACGCGGATTATACGCGGTACTTCCTCGTTAAAGCGGATATCCTCTTTTTTCAGCGTGAAAGGAAGCTTCTGGCGGCGAATGATCACAACGGAAAGTCCTACGCTGACCGCCTGTGCAAGTACTGTAGCCAGTGCAGCTCCTGCAACGTTCATTTTGAAAACCGCAACGAAAAGCAGGTCGCCAACGATATTAACAACACATGCTATCCCCACGAAAATAAGCGGGAGCTTTGAGTTGCCAAGCCCGCGGAAAATACTGCTGATGAAGTTGTACGCCATGATGAAAAGAATCCCGCCGCCGCATATCATGATGTATGTGACCGTGGAATCCAGCGCCTCGGACGGCGCCTGCATAAGCTGCGCGAGCGGCCTTGCGAGAACAAGCATCAAAACCGTGATAACGATACTCAGAGCCACGAAAAAGCATATCGCTCCGCCGATAACCCTTCCAAGACGTTCCGGGCGTTTTTCGCCGAGATAACGCCCCATGAGTATTGTGACGCCCATAGTAAAGCCCGCGGCTGTGAATGTCACCATGTTCACCAGGTTGCTTCCGGTGGATACTGCGGAAATTCCCTCGCTGGTGCCGAACTGCCCCACCACCAGGATATCGACTGCGCCGTACATTGCCTGGAGTACCAGCGCACCCAGGATAGGCAGCATGAATTTTATAAGTTTCGGGAAAATCCTTCCCTCAGTGAAGTCGCTTGCTGTGCTCATTTATGTCCTCCATTCTGTATTAACCTTGTTATTATAACACAAAACAGACTACATTTCTATGTGCATTTTCACGAAACTACCGGAGTACAGCAACGTACTTTTTGGAAACCTGTTCATAGCCGCAGCGCATGTAAAATCCGCGCAGCCTGTCCTCGCAGATCACCTGGACTTCACCGGGAATCGCGGCACTCACCCGCTTTACTAGCGACCCGGCGTACCCCTGCCGCTCGTACTCACGGCGCACGCTCACCTGGGATATAAGCGCTTCCCCGTTTATTTCGTGCTGTACGACGAGCGCCGCTTTTCCGTCGGAAAAACACCTGCTTACACCGTGGCGCACCCTGTGGGACATATCGAGATACCACGGCTCAAACGGGATATCAAAGCGGCTTCCGATGATATCCCACACCCGTGACGGCGGTAACTCCGCAGGAAGTTCCCCGCCCTTTTCCCCCGTACAGCGCATCAGGAATACCGGCGTGAACTCCGCGCAGACAAGCGTTTTCAGCGCTTCTCCGGCGGATTCCGAGCAGAAAATATCCGTAAATCCATGCATGCCGAGGAACTGCGCAAGCTCCTCAAAATCAGCGCCGGGCTGGTCGCAGACTACGAACGAGCCGTCAAGGCACGCAAGATAGCTGTCCCCGTGCCGAAAAAACCTGCAAAAGTCATAGCCCCCGCCATACGCATTGAACAGCGCCCGTATCTTCTGAGCCTCCACGCCATGCGCCGGAAGCGTGTTCAGCTGCTCCGCGGTGTATATACGCTCCGTCAAAGCTCTGCAAATGCGCTCAGCACGGCGTTTGCGAGCTTCGCTGTGGCTTCAATATCACTCAGCTTCGCAACACAGGACGGCGAATGCAGGTAGCGCGTCGGAACGGAAAGCGCGCAGGTACGCACTCCGCCGCGGCTGACGTGTATCGCTCCGCTGTCGTTTCCGCCGGCTATCAGCGTTTTCGTCTGGTTCGGGATACCGAGCTTATCCGCAGTTTCACGCGCCAGCTGATACAGCCCGCGGTCGTATATCGTCGCCCTGTCCATAAAGGATACAACGCATCCCCTGCCAAGCTCGCAGACGCGCTTGTCACCGCTGCTCCCCGCAATATCGCAGGCGGTCGTCGTTTCGAGGACTACCGCGATATCCGGCGCCACTGTAAACGCCGCCGCCTTTGCGCCGCGGGTGCCTATCTCCTCCTGCACGGTGAACGCATACCACGCGTCAAACTCCGGGTCGCCGTTTATCATGTCCATCATGATAAGGCAGCCGGCGCGGTCGTCGATCGCCTTGCTTTTGATGAACCCGTCGCCGAAAACGAATGCGTCGCTGTCAAAGACCGCGCAGTCGCCGCGTTTCACGAGTTTTTCTGCTTCCGCGCGCGAGGAAGCCCCGATGTCGATGAGCATGTCCGGGAAATCCGGAGCTTTCCTGCGTTCGTCCGCAGACTGCTGGTGCACTGCCTTAGTCCCCACAACTCCGAGAGTTCCATTGCCGAACCGCAGCGCCCTGCCGAGCACGACCCGCGGGTCAACTCCGCCGACTGCGCCAAAACGCAGGAATCCGTCCTCCGTGATATCCGTCGCCATGAAGCCCACTTCGTCCATATGCGCTGCGAACATAATGCGGTTCTTCGGCGTTTTTCTGCCCTTCTTGAAAACAAGCAGGTTTCCAAGATTATCCGTCGTAACCTCGTCCGCGCTTATATGCGACTTTATATACTCGCGGACCGCGCCCTCATCGCCTGACGTTCCGTCAAGTGCGCAAATTTCAAGGATCCTGTCAGTCATTATCCGCACCTCCCGCATAGGCTGCGATGAGCCTTGCCGTGTTCTCAATATCGGACAGCTTTACCGTTTCTATCGGCGTATGCATGTATCTAATCGGTATGGAAAGCGTACAGCACTTCACTCCGCCACGGATGACCGCTATACTGTCCGCATTTGTTCCGGTAGTGGAGGGCATAACCTCCATAGTGTATGGGATCTTCCGCTCACCCGCAAGCTTTCTGAGATTTTCGGACATACCGCGGTCGAGAGCCGCAGAAATTCCTATCATTACGCCGCTTCCAATCTCCGCAGTTTCGTGCAGAACGCTGTCCGGAGTTCTTCCGAAAGACACGTCAACCGCTATCGCCTCGTCCGGCCGGAGCCGGAACGCAGCGCCCTTTACGCCGCGCTCCCCGGTCTCCTCCTGCGCGGAGAAGCACACTGCAAGGTTAAAACGCAGCTTCTTGAGATCCATCATATCCAGCGCCGCCAGTATCGCGCAGATACCGCTGCGGTCGTCCACAGAGGGCGCGGAGATCATTCCGGACAGCTCCCGGAACTCAGAGTTCACCGTAACGCGGTCGCCGGGCGCAACTATCTTTTCCGCCTGCTCCCTGGTCATGCCGATATCCACGGACAGCTCGCCGACCTCCGCGACTTTGGTATGATCCGGCGTAACATGCGGCGGCAGAGTGGAAACAACGCCGCGGATATCCTGTGTACCGTGTACCGTGACGCTCTGCGCCAGCATTATTTTCATATCCGGACCGCCGCAGCTTCCTATTTTCAGGAATCCGTCGTTATCTATATAGGTAACTATGAAGCCGACCTGGTCGATATGCGCGTCCAGCATAAGTGTTTTCGCTCCGGGATCACCGGATTTAATCAGCGCCGTAACATTGCCGGAGCGGTCGGTCCCGGCGTCCGGGGCGTATTTCTTCAGCAGCTCCAGCGCCGTATCGGCAGCGGACTTCTCCGCCCCCGAAACGCCGACTGCACCGGTCAGCAGCCGCAGTGTGTTCTTGATGTCCATAGTATCTTCCTTTACTTCAAAAAATCGCTGGCAATGCCGCCCGTATTGAACTTATAGCCAACGGAATTAAGCATCTCCAGTTTATATTCGACTATCTCCGGCATTACGCCAAGCTCATACGCCGTCTGTCCGAGATCTCCGGCATATTCCAGCACCGACAAAGCCTCGCGGTCTGATATCAGCATTTCCGCCGCGAAAAGATTTGCCTCGCGCTCCGTTTTGTTATTTGCCAGGAACAGGCTGTTCTCGCGTATCCCGCCAGCGGAAAGCTCCCGGTGAAGCATATCGTGACCCAGCTCGTGTGCGCAGACAGTCCGTGCCACGATCTCGTCCAGCCCGGAGTTCACAATGATGTACCGCGCTCCGTTTTCGCACAGATAGAATCCCTTGAGGGAGCCAAGCTCGCGCCGCCAGACATTCGCACCAGAGTTCGCGGCGGTCTCAAAAATATCCCTGCCGCCGTACTTCTTTCGCACCTGCGCGGCGGTTTTCCTTATTATGTTCATTTCTTATCCGCGCCGCGTGTATCCTCGTAGATCTCCCACAGACAGTGCAGGAGCGCTTCCTTGTCCTCGTCCTTCAGCGCATTTCCCGCAAACAGTCCGCGGGACTGCGCAAGGAAGTTCGCCGCCTGCGTCTTTTCGGAGTCGCTGGCGCACACGCGCTGTATGAAGCGTTCTTCGATCGTCAGTTCAAGCTCCTGCTCATCGTCCGTCAGAAACTCCGGCGTCAGCTGAAGCTGCTCCGCGATCTTGCTTATAGTTTCGGCGCGGGGAGTGCGGGAGCCGTTCATATAATTCGCAAATGCGCGGTATGTTATGCCCAGACTGTGCGCAAAATCCGTCTTGCGTATCCGCTTTCTGCCGAGCATTATCTCAATTTTTTCATTCATTTTCATAATTCAGCCCTCCGTTTGCCGCTAATTGTTCATATTATTATTATAAACATGAACAGGCAATTTGTCAAGGGATTTATCAATATTCAGACATTTGTATATTATTCACCGGCAATTCAGTGCAAAACTCTCTCGTTCG
>CAKSHT010000105.1 GCA_934457235.1 uncultured Oscillospiraceae bacterium | reverse complement strand
GATATGAACCTTGACCTCGGCGACTGGGTAAAGGAGATCGAGGAACGCGGCGCCGGCGAAATATGTCTTAATTCCATTGATACTGACGGCGTTCGCGGCGGATTTGACATTGATATGCTCAACTTCGTGTGCAACCGTGTAAATATTCCAGTCATTGCGAGCGGTGGCTGCGGAAAACTGGAGCATTTTTCAGAGGTATTTGAAAATACCAACAGTTCTGCGGCGCTGGCTGCTTCTCTGTTCCATTTCAAGGAGCTGACCGTAGACGAAGTCAAGACTCATCTTAAAGAGCATCATATTCCAGTGAGAACTTCTGCGGGGGTCTGAAATGGGATTATTTACGCCAAAACCGAGCGTGAATGCGCGCAAAATAATGGATTTCCTGGGCTGTGAATGCGAGTATTTCCCCGCAGGTAAGCCTGCGCAGTTCATTCATTCCACATACGAAGAGGCGTTCGCCAACAAGGAGATGGGCGGATATACCCCGGTCATTGTGGTCGTGAACGATATCCTGGTGGAACAGCTGGAAATGGTCATGGAGCGGTTCGCTCCGGGTGAGAGCGTTCAGCAGTACCGCGATAAAATACTTTACGGAAAACTCCCGGACGCCCAGCAGTGGTTCACTGAGATGCTCACAGAAATGAAAGAGAACTACGGTGAATATTGGGACGAAATAACCGCCGATACCGGAAATACCGGCGGTAAGATCGACAGGCTGTCAGGCTTTGTTGATTTTGGCACCAAACGCGCCAGTGAAGTAATTATCGTGAAGATACCAACTGATAATCCCTGGGAAGTTTTCGCCTGGTTGCCCTTTGGCGGCTGGAACGAGTGCCCGGAACCGGAAGTCATGATCTCGGTAGGAAAGTACTGGTATGAAAAATTCGGAGCAGTTCCGGCGGTTATTTCGCATGACGTCCTGGAATTTGCAGCGATGCCCGTGCGGGACAGAAGCGCTGCCATCGGTCTTGCACTTGAGCAGTATGCATTCTGTAACGATATAATTGACCAGGGCTTCCAGGAGCTGTCTGTACTTGCGGATACACTGACAAAATCGTCTGTCTGGTATTTCTGGTGGGATTAGTCTTGCATTTACGGCGAATTTATGATATACTGTAAAGTAATGTACCGAATAAACCGGACTCAACACGCCGGAGATTGGTGGATACTATGGAGATCAATTTTTTGGACGACTGCAACGAAGCGCAGGTCAATAATGTCGTTCGTGTTACCCATATTACGGTAGCCGCTGTAATGGACGGAAAGCTGCTCTTCGTTAAAAAGCGCGGTAAAAGCACGATGGAGCTGCCTTCAATCAATTCCGAAAAGGGCGAAAAACCTGCGGCCGCAGTGGCGCGTCTGCTGTCAGATAATCTGAATATCACAGACCGCTCGGTGGAATTCATCTCAGCATATGACATTACTGACGGAAACAACGTAGAATATGGCATTCTCTATTACGCAGACGTCACTTCAATGAAAACGCTGAACGACCATGAGCTTTGTGCAAGCTACTTTTTAGCCGCTCCGCCTGAGGATATTACTAGATGGACATACCCCGAAACGGATCGAAAGCTTATTGACAAAGCAATGGAACATGTAAAATCAAAGAAATGAAGCTGGTGAAACAATGGACGTAAAAAAATACTTCAAAAAATCCGGGCTTATCCCGGCGATAATCACAGACGCTGAAAACGGCGAAGTGCTCATGCTCGCATACATGAACGAGGAAAGTCTGCAAAAGACCCTGGAAACAGGTTACACCTGGTTCTGGAGCCGTTCCCGCCAGGAACTCTGGAACAAGGGAGCGACTTCCGGTCACTTCCAGAAGGTTGTTGAAATGTACAGCGACTGCGACGACGATACACTGCTTATAAAGGTCATTCAGACCGGCGCGGCATGTCATACAGGGCATCGCAGCTGCTTCTTCACCAAGATCAAGTGAGCGTAAGATTACTGTACGGCACGGGAAATCCTGCGAAGCTTGATTCCATGCGGCGGCAGCTTGAGGGTACGGGAATAGAGCTGCTTAGCCTCGGCAATATGCAGAAAGCTCCCGTGAACGTAGACGAAAGCGGCAGTTCTCCGCTGGAAAATGCACGGATAAAAGCGCTGGCTTATTACAGGCAGTATGGTATTCCGGTGTTTTCCTGCGACAGCGGGCTGTATATCCAGCAGCTGCCGGAGGATCTTCAGCCGGGAACACATGTGCGAAACGTTAACGGAAAACGGCTTTCCGATGAAGAAATGACCGAATACTACAGCGGACTTGCGAAAAAATATGGCAGACTTACTGCACGTTATTTAAACGCAGTCTGCCTTGTGCTGTCTGAGTCCGATATCCATGAATACATAGGTGACGAGATCTCAGGAAACAGCTTTTACATAACCGACAAACCTCACCCCAAAAAGGTGGATGGTTATCCACTGGACAGAATTTCTCTGAATATCCGCACCGGGAAGTACTACTACGACATGACGCCCGGTGATTATGAGCTTGAAGACAGCTTCGGCGGCGGGTTCCGGAGATTTTTTATTAAAGCACTGAATATTAAGGAGTAATCAACATGATGGACGCATTCAAGGACATGTACAACGTGGTAGTTGACCGCAGAGCAAATCCGCAGGATGGTTCCTACACCTGCTACCTGTTTGACAAGGGAATCGACAAGATACTGAAGAAGTGCGGTGAGGAATGCACCGAGATGGTCATTGCCGCCAAGAACAACGATAAAAACGAGCTTGCAAACGAGATAAACGATCTTCTCTATCACATGATCGTTATGATGGTAGACCGCGGCGTTACCGTTGAGGACATTGAGGAGATAATGGTCGAGCGCAGCAAGAAGATCGGCAACTTGAAGCAGTTCCACGTAAGCGACCACAACACCTGATATGGATATAACCAGACTTACAGACACATTCGGCGATGACGTCTATGCACTTGCACTGATCACCACAAAAGATTTCAACAGCGCTAAAGAAATTTACGTCCGCACAATGACAAAAAACGACGAATACCCCGACAGCGTCGAACTTGTCAATCTCATTGAAAAGGAATATCCGCTATGCCGTGAAGCGGACAGCAATGATTCCGCCGTTACGCTGACAGGTGTGGAGCTTGACATAAAAAAGCAGGCTCTTCTTGAAACAGTCCTGCAAAAGCCGTTTATCATCCGCAGCATAATACACATGTACTGGGAGAACGACCTTGAAATCGAGGACATTGCCAGGATAGCAGGGGAGAACGCAAAATATGTGCGCTCTGTAATCGAAGAGCTTTCGGACGAACTCCGTAATGCGCTTGACAAAAGCTACAAGGATATCTGCGTTAAAATATGCGCATCCGACAAACTCAAGTCGTATGTTATCCGCAGTGTAAATTCCGGCAACAAGCGTCAGTTTGAGATCAAGGAGGACGCAGTACCTGTTCACCGCTGGAACCGCGATCAGAAGCTGGTCGTGTATATCGCAGCGGCTATAATAGCCGTTGTGCTGTGCATAGTTATTCCGCTTATGGAAAGCTACTACAACATGCGTAAAGAAGAGGGCTTCAAGGACTGGAGAAAAACCGAAGAGGCTGTTCAGCAGACTGTTGAAGTATATAACGAAACCGACCAGGAAAGCAGCTTTTTTAACGAATAAAATTTTTCAAAAAATATATTGCTTTTTTCGGGAAAATGCGTTATAATAAATTCGTAGGGATTTTAAGATCCACTTTTAATTCAAAGGAGATCAAAAGCATGTTAGTATCTGCAAAAGAAATGCTGAACAAGGCTCGCGACGGTAAATACGCTGTAGGTCAGTTCAACATCAACAACCTTGAATGGACAAAGGCTGTCCTTCTCACTGCTGAGGAGTGCAAGTCACCTGTTATCCTCGGTGTTTCTGAGGGCGCAGGCAAGTATATGTGTGGCTATTCCACCATCGTTGGCATGGTAAAGGGCATGATTGAAAACCTTCACATCACTGTTCCGGTTGCTCTGCACCTTGACCACGGCACCTTTGAGGGCGCTAAGGCTTGCATCAACGCTGGTTTCTCCTCCATCATGTTCGACGGTTCCCACTATCCGATCGAAGAAAACATCGCAAAGACAACCGCTCTGGTTAACACCTGCGATATCCTCGGTATCTCACTTGAGGCTGAGGTAGGTTCCATTGGCGGCGAGGAAGATGGCGTTATCGGCATGGGCGAGTGTGCTGATCCTAAGGAGTGCAAGATGGTAGCAGACCTGGGCGTTACAATGCTGGCTGCTGGTATCGGTAATATCCACGGAAAGTACCCCGCAAACTGGCCTGGTCTGTCTTTCGACACCCTCGCAAAGATCAAGGCAGAAGTAGGCGATATGCCCCTGGTTCTTCACGGTGGTACTGGTATCCCTGATGACCAGATCAAGAAGGCTATTTCCCTCGGCGTTGCTAAGATCAATGTAAACACCGAGTGCCAGCTGGTATTCCAGGAAGCAACAAGAAAGTACATTGAAGAGGGCAAGGATCTCGAGGGCAAGGGCTTCGATCCCAGAAAGCTTCTCGCACCCGGTACTGAGGCTATCAAGGCTAAAGTCAAGGAGAAGATGGAACTGTTCGGTTCTGTTGGCAAGGCTTGATTTCATTGATTATATCTATCGCGCTGCTTTTACGGCAGCGCGATTTTTATATGCCAGAATCGTAAGGCGTAAAAGTTATCTTTTATGCAATTATATTGTATCAATAGTCCAAAACAAAAGCAAGATTTTTGTTACACGAACGCCAAAAAAATTAGAAAACCTACTTGAATTTTTTCGGTAACTATGTTATATTATATATAGGCAATATCTGTGCGCCAGCATCGAAGTGCTCTGTGGGGCAGACTCTGTGTTGTACGGCAGTATTCAGCGATCAAATCGGAGGACATATCATAATGAGAATTCTTTACGCTGCAAGTGAAGCACGTCCCTTTGCTGCATCTGGCGGACTTGCTGATGTAGCCGGCTCCCTTCCCAAGGCTCTCTGTGCCGCAGGGCAGGAGGCGTGTGTTGTTATGCCGTACTATGTAAATTCATTCAAGCCGGAACAGCGCGAAAAGATGAATTACATAACCAACTTCACCGTTCCCGTTGGATGGAGAAGCCAGTACTGTGGTCTGTTTTCACAGCAGGTTGATGGCGTTACTTACTTCTTCATTGATAACGAGTTCTATTTCAAGCGCGATAACGGACTCTACGGCTACTTCGACGACGCGGAGCGTTACGTGTTCTTCAGCCGTGCTGTTCTTGAAATGCTGAAATATATCCAGTTCAAGCCGCAGGTCATTAATTCTAATGACTGGCAGTGCGCGCTCATTCCCGTATACTATGATCTGTTCTATCGTAACGCCGGCGGTTGCTATGATAACATCAAGCATGTTTTCACGATTCATAACATTGGTTATCAGGGACAGTATGGTCTTGACCTTGTAAAGGATATTGTAGGTATCCCGCCGCATAAGGTAAACATCATTGAGTATGATGGTGATATCAACTTCATGAAGGGTGCGATAGAGGTCGCTGATAAGGTAACGACTGTATCTCCTACATACGCAAAGGAGATTCTTGACCCTTGGTTCTCTCACGGTCTTGACAGGATACTTGTAAGCAAGCAGTACAAGACATGTGGATTCCTTAACGGAATTGATACTGATATGTACAATCCTGAAACTGATAATGCGATTGCCGCAAATTTCAGCGCAAAGGACCACAAGGGCAAAGCTGCTTGCAAGAGCGCCATCTTCAATGAATTTGGTATGCCCGAATATAAGATACCGCTGCTCACAATGATTTCCAGATTTGCCGATCACAAGGGTTTTGACCTGGTTCGCGCAGTATTTGACGAGATCATTGCAACTGATATGCAGGTCGTTATTCTTGGTTCTGGCGAACATCAGTATGAGGAGTTCTTCCAGAACATGCACTGGCGTTATCCGGATAAAGTCGGATTCTACAAGGGCTTTAATACAGGACTTGCAAAGCGCCTTTACGCTGGTTCCGATATGTTCCTCATGCCGTCCAAGAGCGAGCCTTGCGGACTTGCGCAGATGATTGCTGCAAGATACGGAACAATTCCGATAGTTAGAGCTACCGGCGGTCTGAAAGACAGCATTGTCGATTACGGCGATAACGGTATCGGATTTACATTCCAGAGCTATAATGCTCATGACATGCTCGGTGCAGTTCAGCGCGCAAAGGCTGCTTACGACAATCGTATGGCATGGGGCAGACTGGTTACACGTGCAATGAAGGCTGATTTCAGCTGGGCACAGTCTGCGAAACTCTACATTGGACTTTACAAAGAGCTTTGTGGAGAGTGATTGAATAACACTAAAGCCGCGGCCATTTATGCCGCGGCTTTTTATGTGTTGCGGATTTCTGTAACCGTCAGTAAGTCGTTTTCTACAGTGAAGCTTATCTCGTATCCCGCGAAACTCATTGTGTACTGCCGCTGAGGGTCAGAGATGTACTGCGGACGTGGATCCTGCGCAAGTACTGCCATGAGCGCCGGGAGTTTTTCCGGCGGAATAATCTCGCTTAATTCCGGAGATATCTCTACTTCCAGGACTCCCTCCTGCTGTGCGAGTGCAAACCCGTTCGAAGCGTCCGGTTTACAGTCTACATAGGGGAGATACGGCTTTATATCGTAAATCGGAGTGCAGTCCATAAGGTCTGCACCTGCCAGGTGAAGTACAGTCCCTTCCGTAGTGTTGTGCTCCACACTGACCAGACGTACACAGCTCAGTCCGAGGGGATTCGGACGAAAAGGGGAGCGAGTTGCAAAAACGCCCATTCGTGTATTTCCGCCAAGCCGTGGCGGACGTACAGTAGGCGACCAGCTTTCCCGGACCGCCTTAGAAAATTCCCAAATGAGCCATAGATACGAGTATTGCTCAATGCCGCGGAGCGCTTCCGGTACGCGATATTCCGGTTCGAAAACAAGTGTGGAATGAAGTTCTTCGATCAATCCGCTCTGCCGCGGGATTCCGAATTTCTCCGGAAAATCCGTGTGTATCGTGGCGATTTGCTTTAGCTGTATCATTTCGTGCTCCTGAGATATTCAAGGATTTCAGCGGCGTTGGTGTCCGGCTTAACTTTCGGCATTGCCTTTTCTATAAATCCGTTTTCGTCAATGATATATGTGGTTCTGACAACGCCGAAGCTTACTTTTCCGTAAAGCTTCTTTTCAGCCCACACGTCATAGGCTTTTATTACCTCAAGTTCCGGGTCTGAAAGCAGAATGAACGGAAGCGAATACTTTTCAGCAAACTTCCGGTGAGATGCTTCACTGTCCTTGCTGACTCCAATCACTTGAATATTCTCATCACAGAAACCCTTATAAGCCGCTGCGAATGCGCACGCCTGGCGTGAGCAGCCCGGAGTATTATCCTTGGGATAGAAATACAGAACGACTTTCTTTCCGCGGAAATCCGCTAACGAAACACTGTTACCGTCCTTATCGTGGAGCGTAAATTCGGAAGCTTTGATTTTTTCTTCCAGCATAGTAGCCTCCTATGTGTATTTTTCTTCTATTATCCGGCGTATGGCACTTTCAACTTCATTCACTTCTGCGAGGAATTCAGTCGCTGAAACTCGTATCGCGCCATTTCCCATAATTATTATCTGCTCGACATTATCGGACGTTGCCACGCGTACACGATAATTCCTGCCAAGTTCATGCGCAGTTTTTTCGATGAACATATCTGCGGTTTCGGCCTCTTTGGTGTAAACC
>CAKSHT010000104.1 GCA_934457235.1 uncultured Oscillospiraceae bacterium | reverse complement strand
CGATGTTGCAAAGCGAAATAACCGGGCGACGGCATGGACGCCGTCGCATCAGAAATTTCGCTCGTTGAAAGAAGCAGGCGGTGTGCTATACACATTTTCACTCAAACGAGGTTTTTAGAGGTGACCATAATAAAGGAAATGCGCGCGGTCTTTAGGAGTGTCTTTATTCAGTATTTCCCTGTGGGTCGGGACTCTTGATAAAATTTACCCAGAACAAAATTCCAGCGGAACCCAGGGCGCAGCCAAGACCCGTATAGAACACAGCAATAAAAACTTCAGGCGCCAGCCCGGAATTTCTGAGCCATATACCGCCGCTCATCATGAATGCCATAATGAGATAGGATTTCAGGTCGAAAAAGTTCCAGACAGGTCTTGTTTCCTGTGGATAAGAGCGTATCCTTTTCGTATGTCTGACGCTCATCCGGTAGAACATAAACCCGAATATACAGAACACAACGGCCGACAGCAGTATGTGGACTGCCGATATCTCATCAAGCCTGATATAGGATAACACCCCAAGGCGTGCAACGTTGAATCCTGCCGCCAGCCATACAGTCCCGGCAATTGCCAGCAGGGCGCGTTTTTTTACATGGTAGAAAGGACGCTTCATCTGTCTGCCTCACTTTCGCTTATATCGGCATTCCTCATGGAGTTGAACCCTATCAGTACAGTCCAGACGTAGGCGCAGGTCTTGGGGATCATCAGCATACCGATCAGCGGAACTGCGTCCGCCCAGAGCACCACCGGAATATAGAACCCGAAACTGAGCACTATTGTGAGCCACAGAAACCGGAATTCACGGTCGCCGTTCTGTCTGGCGCTTCTGTATGTCAGAATTATTATCAGCAATCCGAGGAGCGCAAATGGAATATTGCGGCAGATACCCCAGGAAAGCGGGGCGTCGGGGCTTGTCCATTCGTTCTGCGGCATAAGGCAGAGGATAACCCGCAGAGCCGAAAGTCCCCATACTGCCGCTGTTATTCCGCGCTTTCCGGTGATTTTGTATCGGCAGCGCCAAACGTAGTACAGAAGCACATAGAATGCAGTCATCGTCACAGAGGTGATAAGTTTGCCGATTCCAAGGGCGGCAGTATAGCTTTCAAGTCCGGCGGTGCATAGCGCGACGGCACGCGGCACCAGGTGGAACGAATCCCCGGCGCCGAGCGTCACCGCCATAATTCCGTAGAGTAGATACTGTTTTCTCCCCTTGCTTTTACAGATCATGATCACTCCGAGTGTTATCACGGTGCAGAGATATATTACATCAAAAGCGGTTTCAAATATAGCCTGCATATTAATTCTCCTTTGGTTCAGCGGTATAATAAACGGTCAAGGATTTCAGTCAGGGTGGCGCAGTCCCGTTTGCCCTTTATTATAAGAATTACGATGTTGTCAAGTACGTGCTCAATAAGGTTTTCTTCGCAGAATATATCCGAAAACACATTGCGGTCAACGTTTGGGTCATTCAGCAGAACTTCATGGAGTTCACTGCGGATTTTACCGAAGCAGCGCTCCATCATGCCGCGCGCCTTTCCCTTCACAGAACCTGCGACCGATATTGAGTGCGCCGCCAGAAAATCCGGATAGTCTTTCAGTCTATCAATGATATGCGCATAGGTCTGCGTTACATACTGCGAAAAACTGACCCCGCTGTCCGGCGCACTTTTTTCAAGAATATCCTGCCACACACTTTCTATTGCGGCAACGACCAGTTCGTCCTTGTCTGAATAGTAATTGTACAGCGTTCCAAGAGCAATTCCACACTCCTTCGCCAGAGTCCGCATATTCAATGCCGGAAGTCCTCTTTCGGAGACAATTTTCCGACTGACTCTCATAATTTCCTCTCTTGATGTATTGGGTGGATTCATCAGCTTTACCTCCAAAATGAACATTGTTCATTTTGGATTATATCACTTTTTTCCCGTAATGTCAAGAAGGAATATCGGAATAGATGCCGTATAATAAAACCAGGCGGGTGAAGGAAATGCCATAAGCAAAGAAATACGACAGGAGTTACAAAAAGCAGTCAGTAAAGCTGGCAATGGAAACAGGCAGTATAGCAAAGTTCTATCATCAGGGAAGCTACGGAAGCAATCCGAATGCTACCGACTGCTGCACCGCGTCAGCTCAGACAATTCGACCATTTCAGCAGACGCACAAAGTAAATAGCAAAAATCCCGCTGGCGTTCGACAGCGGGATTTTGGATTATAACATTATGGCAACACCGCACAAAGATTTTGTGCGGTGTTGCCTTATATTTATCATTCAGCCGCGTCCTCGGCAAAGCCGGACATATTCACCGCGCTGCCGGTCAGACCGTCGGAGCCGGTAAGGGTCACACGGTTTATCATGTACCATGCGGCGGTCATAACATTTTCGCCGTCCATGTCATAGAGCTGCACCACGGCGTATCCGTCGTCGCTGGTCTTTACGTCCGCAAATTCGGGCGGCTGGGCGTCCGGGTTGTTGGACTGATAGAAGCGGCGCGCTATCGGCTCTAAATCCTCGTTGCTGTAGAACTGGAATCCATCCGGATCGCTGGAAACGAATCTGAAATCTTCCTCCGTGCCGTCCTCCCATGTAAGTGTAACGCGCTCCTCCGTGATATCGGTGAGGGCTGCTGTTGTGTTATTGTCAGCCGAACCCATGTGGAACACTATGTTTCCATCGCCGTATTCGTATTCAAAGGGTACGCCGATTCCGATCTCAAAATCACGCGTCGCGCCGCCTGTACCATCGGCGTAGAACAGGAAGTACACGCTGTTTCCACGCCATACTCCGGTCTGGAATGCCACGGAATCAGTGCTCGCGGAGGTTTCCTCGGTCTGAGCCCCGGATGTAATAACGTCCGGCTCGGATACGGGAGTGCTTTCGGTTGAAGTATCGTCGGAAGATGTGGTCTGCTCCACGGAGGACGAAACGCTGGAGCTGTCCTCAGTCACGGAACTTCCCTTACCCGACTGACAGCCAGTCAGAAGCAGCGCAGCCGCTGCGATCAGTGCAAAATATCTTTTCATATTGTACCCCTTCCTACACATTATTTTTTGCCTGTGCCAAAAAACATTTTTTAAGTGTACATCAACCCAGTGAAAGCGAAGTGTATATTATGTGATAAATGTGTGAAGCAGAACATTAAGTACTGAAACGCCTTATAAAATCCGCGCTGGAAGTACGTCCTTATTTCTGATATTGCTCGCCAGAATGCCGCCGGAATGTATATAATACGCGTGTAATTTTGTCGAATACTTCCGGAATTGAGCCGATAATGCGATTGATTTTTTATATATAATGTGATACAATAGAATGATAGAGATTTTTTATTCGGAGGTCGATAACATGGCTGTTGCAGTACCAAAGCGCATAGCTTCCGGACTTATCAACGCACTGAAAGGCGGAGTAGTCCCCCGCACTGGTCTTGGATATATCGCGGTCGGCAGGACTGCGGAAATAAACGCGCTTCTCCATGATGTGGATATCACGGAGGAGGGCGGCGCGTTCTTCCGGTTCATCGTCGGCAGATATGGCAGCGGCAAGAGCTTCATGCTCCAGATGATGCGCCAGCACCTGATGGACAGGGGATTTGTCACCGCGGACGCCGACCTCTCCCCGGAGCGCCGCCTGATGGGCACAAAGGGTCAGGGACTTGCGACCTACCGCGAGCTCATGCGAAACATGAGCGTCCGCACAAAGCCGGACGGAGGAGCGCTCCCGCTCATTCTGGAGAAGTGGATAACCGGCGTTCGCACGGACGTCGTTGCGGAGGGCACCAGTCCGGATAATCCGTTCTTTGACGCCGCGGTCGAGAAGAAGATATACACCAGGATAAGCAGCCTGGAGGACATGGTGCACGGCTTCGATTTCGCGCGCGTGATCAATGAGTACCACCACGCCTACACAATGGGCAACGAGGCAAAGGCGAACTGCGCCGTACGCTGGCTGCGCGGGGAATACTCCACAAAGACCGAGGCAAAACAGGACCTCGGCGTAAACGTCATAATCACCGACGACAACTGGTACGACTATGTGAAGCTGCTGACCGCGTTCTTCGTGAGCGCCGGATACAAGGGCTTCGTCATAATGATAGACGAGCTTGTGAACATCATGAAGATACCGCACGCCGTCACCAGGCAGTACAACTATGAAAAGATACTCATGATGTACAACGATGTCATGCAGGGCAAGGCTTCGCATCTCGGCGTTATTATGGGCGGAACTCCGCAGTGCATAGAGGATACCCGCCGCGGCGTATTCAGCTACGACGCGCTCCGCTCCCGTCTGGAGCGCGGCAGATTTGCCACCGACGAAACGCACGACATGCTGGCGCCGATAATCAAGCTCCAGCCCCTCTCATACGAGGAAATGACCGTTCTCACCGAGAAGCTCGCCGAGATACACGCCGGTCTTTACGGCTACGCCTGCCGGCTCACGCTGGAGGATAGGATATTCTTCATCAAGGCGGAGTACAACCGCGTCGGCGCGGATACCAATATCACTCCCCGCGAGATGATACGCGATTTCATCGAACTGCTCAATATCGCCATGCAGAACCCCGACAAATCCATCGCCGAGATCATGGGCGAGGACTCCGGATTCGATTATGCCAAGCCCGACGGCGAACCGGAAGAAAAGAACGACGGATTTGAGGATTTTGAGCTGTAAGGCATAATTTGCAGGGCTTGTCCCTTCCGGAATGTGTCCGTACCTTACGTTTTATCCTGCGATATACGTACGGAAACGCGCCGTTCCTTTACGCATGGCCACACCGCGCTCCTGCAGGGGAGGGGCAAGCCCCTCCCCTGCAGTTTTTATAACGTATATGATCTATTTTAGCCGTCCGAAAAGAGGTAAATGATGTCAGACATATTCCATCGCTTTGCGCCGTTCATACAGGACTACATCTACCGCTGCAAATGGGAGGAGCTTCGTGAGATACAGGTGCTCGCCGCCGAAGCCGTTTTCGACACCGACGAGAACCTGCTGCTCTCCAGCGGCACCGCCAGCGGAAAGACGGAAGCTGCGTTTCTTCCGGTGCTGACCCAGCTGTGGGAAAATCCCTCCGCCAGCGTGGGAGTGCTGTATCTTTCGCCGCTCAAGGCGCTGATAAACGACCAGTTCGAGCGCCTTGAAGGACTTCTTGAGGAAGCCGCTATCCCCGTCACAAAGTGGCACGGCGACGCCTCCGCCGCCGCAAAGAAGCGCGTCATGAAGCGTCCGCAGGGTATTATCCAGACTACTCCGGAATCGCTGGAGAGCATGTTAATGCATAATTCAAGCGGCGCGTATAAATTGTTCTCAGATCTGCGGTTCGTCATAATCGACGAGATGCACTACTTCATGGACAACGACCGCGGACTACAGCTCCTCTGCCTGCTGGAGCGCCTTGCAAGGCTCATCGGCTATCACCCGCGCAGGATAGGGCTTTCCGCGACCCTCGGCGACACCTCAAACGCCGAGGAGTGGCTCAACACCGACAGCGGCAGGCGCTGCATAACGCCGAAAGTCCACGAAAAGGGTCGTACCCTGCGGCTTTCGGTAAGGTTCTTCCCGATAAAGGAAAAAATTCCGAACTCCGACAGCAAGGTGCTTCTCCAGAACTATTACGACTACCTCTTTGAAAGCACCTGGAACAAGCGCTGCATTCTCTTTTCCAACTCCAAGGGAGAGGTCGAGGAGAACATCGCACACCTGAAAAAGCTTGCCGCTGAGCGCCGGCTGCCGGATAACTACCTTGTCCATCACGCGAACATCTCCCCCGCCCTGCGCGAATTCACCGAGCAGCGCATGAAGTCCTCAGAGCAGCCCATCTGCACCGGAGCTACGGTAACTCTGGAGCTTGGTATCGACCTCGGAAGGCTGGAGCGTATCGTACAGACCGGCTGCCCGCTGACGGTATCCGGATTAGTTCAGCGGCTCGGACGCACCGGGCGCCGCGGCGGAGTCGCAGAAATGCGCTTCGCGTTCCGCTGGGACATGAGCCTGCCGCCGCAGGAGTTCTACAAGGAGGTCAACTGGGACTTCGTGATGTGCATTGCCATGATACTTCTTTACACCCGCGAGCGCTGGATAGAGCCGATGTATCTGCCAAAGCTCCCCTACAGTCTGTTGTATCACCAGACCATGAGCTGGCTTTCATCCCAGGGCAGCGTGAAGCCCCAGGATCTTGCGCGGTATATCCTCACCCTTGGCGTGTTCCGGCACGTCAGCAAGGCGGATTATCTCCTTCTGCTGCGCCACATGCTGGCGAACGGTCAGATAGAGCGCGGCGAGGACGGCGCGCTGCTGGTCGGCGACAAGGGCGAAGCGGCGGTGAACAACTACGAGTTCCTGGCAGTATTCTCCGTACCGTCGGAGTACTCCGTGCGCTGCAGCGCGGAGGAGATAGGCACGGTACAGACGCCGTTCCCGGAAAAGGCGCAGTTCGCGCTGGCGGGTCAGGCGTGGGAGGTCACGGAGCTTGACATGAAGGAGCGCCGCATATTCGTCAAGCATATACCGGGAATCTCCGCGAACATGTGGCAGGACACCGGCAACGAGTACGTCCACACAAAGGTCATGAAGAAAATACAGGAGGTACTGCGCAGCGACGAGGAATATGCGTTCCTTGACGAACCTGCGAAGAAGCGCCTTGGCGATATCCGCCGTGCCTGCCGGAATGCGGCGCTTGCCGCGTCGTCGGTGATATCGGACAGGCTGGCGGGAGGAGCGCCCGGTCTTCCCGGCGGCAGGGTCGTGCAGGTCACGCCTACGCTTTACACCGTGTTCCCGTTCCTGGGCACGCGGGCGTGCATGGCGCTGATGTACGAACTGCGGCAGCGCGGCTTCGGCGCGAACGTCTGGCTGCACCGTTACATTCCGGTGTGCATAGAGGTAAAGACCGACCGCAGCATGGCGGAGCTTGAAACCGCGCTCTCTGAAATAAAGCTCCACGGCGCGGACAAATACTCGTTCTCTATCCCGGATAACTGCGAGATCTCCGGCAAATACAACGACTATATCCCCAGAGAACTCCTCCGCAAGCAATACGTCGAGGACTACCTCGACACCGTGGATATGCAGCGGAATTTATAAAAACGAACCACACTGTCAATGGCAGTGTGGTTCCTGTGTATAACGGAAATTTACGCGAAAGGATTGATAAGCGTTTCGGGGTCGGCGGGGTCTGCAAGGAAATAACCGTTGTCGGTCTTCACAAGTATCATGCCGCTTACCGGGTCAACTGTCTTAAAGTCGGTTTCGGCAAATATCTTCTTCTCGCCGGTTTTCAGGTCGATGGTGAAATTGTTTTTGCGGTTTACCAATATGTCGCCGCATAAGGTAATAGTTCCGTCCGGCGCTTCTTCCGGCTGGATAACCTCATTGCCGTTTTTGTCGAGAACAACAAGGAAGCCGTTTGCATTAAACGCAATATATTTATCGGTTACGTCATATATTCTGTAAATTTTGTATTTTGAAGCGTCAATGTTAAAATCAAGCTTGTTGCCATTATTATTTAAAATCAGATAATGGTCTTTTTCATCGTTCGTCATCCAGAACCCTTTATTATTTCCAATTTTCTCGTTACTATAGAGATAGGAGATTCCTGAATCATAGTCAACGGACTCGCCTGTACTGATATTGTACATCACCACATCTGTTATTGTTTCGTAATCTGTAGTATTAAACATCAGAACATGTTCACCGTCAAACGGCTGCCATAATATGCCGTTTCGTCCTACCTTTTCAAGGAATTCATTGTAGTAATCTTTACCGAGATTCTTTTCGTGATAGATTGTCAAGTCAAGTGCAACAAAATCAGTGAAAAAATTTTTTGAGCACCTCAAAGGGAGTAAGGAAATTGA
>CAKSHT010000103.1 GCA_934457235.1 uncultured Oscillospiraceae bacterium | reverse complement strand
GTCGTAGCCAATACTTGCGATGACCTCATCTGCGTTATGACACGGACGATATCCGCCGGGAATGCAGCTCAGACGTCCCTTACCCCTGGTGTATCCGATCACTTCGCTCTGATATCCGCGCAGCTCGGAAACTGGTGCGCTTCCGGTGAACTCCGTTTCTGTGCCGATCGTCTGCGGAGGTTGTATTTCGCCGCTCATTCGCTGGAGGTCAGTCATAGCGCGTCCGGTATACTCCTGAGGGACTGTCAGTGTAAAGTCGTACCACGGTTCCAGAAGAATATTTTCAGCCGAACGCAGTCCCTGTCTTACGGCGCGGTAAGTTGCCTGCCGGAAATCTCCGCCCTCGGTGTGCTTTATATGTGCCTTTCCTGCAACGACCGTTATTTTCATATCTGTTATAGGAGAGCCTGTGAGTACGCCGATATGCACCTTTTCCTCAAGATGAGTAAGTATAAGTCGCTGCCAGTTGATATCCAGATCGTCCTTTCTGCAATCTGTATAGAACTGCAGTCCCGTGCCACGCTCGCCAGGTTCCAGCAGCAGATGAACCTCCGCATAGTGCCGCAGCGGCTCGTAGTGACCGACGCCCTCGACAGGCGCCGCGATGGTTTCCTTATACGCGATGCTGCCCTGGTCGAACGACACATCTAACCCGTAGCGTTCCTTTATTACGGTGGTGAGAACTTCCAGCTGAATCTCGCCCATAAGCTGAACGTGTATTTCTTTCAGCTGCTCATTCCATACGATACGGAGCATCGGATCTTCGTCCGACAGCTCATGCAGCTTTGCAAGCGTATTCGGGATATCCGTTTTGGGAGGGAGCACCATTCGATAGCTGAGCACTGGTTCCAGCAGGGGAGCGGGGCAGCCGCTTTCAGCTCCAAGACCATCGCCTGCATTTGCGGCGGATAAGCCGGTCACTGCGCAAAGAGTTCCTGCGGGAGCTTCGTCAACCGTCGTGAATTTGGGACCATTGTAAATGCGAATCTGGTTGACTTTTTCCTGCTTTCCGCCTACATCAAGCAGTGTCTTTACTTTCAGGGAACCCCCGGTTATTTTCATGTGGGTTAGCCTTGCGCCTTGTTCGTCGGTGGTTATCTTGTAAACAATTGCTCCGAATTCCCGGGAAGGCTCCTCCTGCATAGTATAGCAGTCGATGACGTTCAGCAGATCCTGAATTCCGTCGAGTTTGAGCGCCGAGCCGAATACTACCGGGAACACCTCCCGCGATTTTATCGCCCTGAAAATGAGTTCCGGCGGGATCTTTCCGCTGTCCAGGAATTCGTTCATCATTTCCTCGGAGCATTCCGCAAGTTCCTCATCAAGTCGATGGTAGAACTGGCATGCAATGAAATCAACACAACCGGGGGAAAGCTTCTGCCTGAGCTCTTTCATGTGAGAATCGCGACCGAGGTACGCGATGTCCATTTTGTTCACAAATATTAACGTTGGAATGCCATATCTGCGGAGCAATCTCCAGAGAGTTTCTGTGTGGCTCTGCACACCGTCGGAGCCGCTTATTACCAGCACCGCGTAATCCATGACCCGAAGTGCGCGTTCGGTTTCCGCTGAGAAATCCACATGCCCTGGGGTGTCCAGCAGGGTGAGGTTGCAGTGAGCCGTTTCAAGTTCCGCCTGCTTTGAGAAAACCGTAATTCCTCTGCTTCGCTCAATTGGATCGTTATCAAGGAATGCATTGCCATAGTCAACTCTTCCCAGTTTCCGGAGTTCACCGGCAGTGTACAGCATTGCTTCTGAAAGCGTAGTTTTTCCGGAGTCCACATGTGCGATCATTCCGATAACCAGCCGTTTCATCAGATCTCTCCTTTACATAAAAATGCGCCGCATATGCCGTGCGGCGCAATATAGTTATTCTCTGTTCACGATAACTGTTGCACTGGCGTAATCCTTGCAGTGCGCCACTGATACGTTAAAGACATAGTGCTCACGCTCTTCAAGCATTTTTGCTCTTCCTGTCGTTATGATGAAAGGGGAACCGAGACGGTCACGGAGTACCGTAATGTCCTGTGGGTGAACGATACGGAATCCCGTGCCGATCGCCTTTGCAAAAGCGATCTTAGCGCAGTAGTTCTCGGCGATGAGCTCAGTGGACAGCTTGCGTGAAACAAGATACCGTATCTCGTCTGCCGAGAAATATTTTGCAAGGAACTTAGGATTACGTGAAGCCTTGCGTATGCGCTTCATTTCGATTATTCCGGTTCCTACGCGAATAAACATATTTCCAGACATTTTATATGTTGCGGCTTTTACACCGCGTCTCCCTTACTTGTTGTTCTTTAACGCTTCCGTTCTGAGCTTCAGTTTGAGCGTGTTGGGTAATTCAGACTTGATAGCCTCGCGCATTTTTTCGTTCGGATTGAATATGACCTTTACCTTACCGTAATCATTGTGCGTTACAACAAGGTAATATGCATCCTTTTCACTGCCGGTGTATGCGTGGACGGTCGCATCAGCCTTTACGTCGTTATCTGCTGTGTAGGGAGCGAAATCCTCGGCTCTCTGGAAATCAACAGTTATCATGCGCTTGCGCTTGCGCCTGCCGATAATCTTGTCGATATCCATTTCGTTATTGGTGATGATATATTCGTACTCAACGTTGAAGTTGCCAAGAAGCCATATGGCTCCGGCAAGGGCGCCGACTGCAAAAATCACAGTAACATAAAATCCAGATATAATGGCGATGAACATCAAAAAAGAAGCCACGATGAGTGCTGCCACGGATATCAGCACTTTTTTGATTAAATCTGCGCTGGTACGACGCTTTTCAACGAGCTGTTCTGCAATATTATCCATTTTAACTCCTTAAAATCATCACGCGAAATGTATTCACGCTCAAAGTATAATTAAATTATATCATAAATAAGCTAAAAAATCAATAGCCTTTTTATACATTTCGCATAATTTTCACCATCATATTTTAAATATTTCTGACAATATACAGAATTTCACTTTTAAATGCAGAAATTAGGAGCTTCGGATATACCTTTTCTAACTTTGCTAAAAAAATCACAATTGTGGTTGCAAAAATATCCGAATAGTGGTATAATAATATAAAAATGAAGAAAGGGGCGTGACAGCATATGGATATTAAAGTCGGCGATATACTTGTGATGAAAAAAGAACACCCCGGCTGCGGAAGCGATAAAATGCTCGTACAGCGCTGCGGTGCGGATTTTCGTCTGTGCTGCAAGGGCTGCGGACATGTATTCATGATGCCGCGTTCCAAGTGCGAAAAGAAGATACGTTCCGTAATCCGTGAAACAGAAAGCTCCGAACAGTAGCCCCGCTGAATTTCCAATATTAGAATTCACGGAGGACAAATATGAACGAAAAACTTGTGATGGCGGAAACGCGCTATGATGAAATAAGCGCAAAGCTTTCCGACCCGAACATTATCGCTGACAACAAGCTGTATCGCGACCTGATGAGAGAACACAAGAATCTGACGCCGCTGATGGAGGTCTGGGAGAAGTATAAAAAGGCTCAGCGCGGATTTGATGACGCTGTGGAGGCTCTGAATGAAGCCGGCTCCGATGCGGAGCTGCGTGAACTCGCCCAGAGTGAGTACAACGACAACAAGGCGCTCATGGATCAGCTTTCCGAAGAGCTTAAAATACTGCTCCTCCCTAAAGATCCGGATGACGATCGCAGCTGTATAATTGAAATACGCGCCGGTGCCGGCGGCGAGGAAGCGGCGCTGTTTGCAAATTCTCTGCTGCGCATGTACTCAATGTATGCGGCACGGCAGGGATGGAAGATCGAGCAGATAAGCTCAAATCCCACCGAACTTGGCGGATACCGCGAGGTAAGCTTCCTGGTTGAGGGTGAAGGCGTTTTTGCGAAGCTCAAATACGAAAGCGGCGTGCACCGTGTGCAGCGCGTACCGGAAACCGAGTCCCAGGGACGCATACAGACATCGACAGTCACCGTGGCTGTACTCCCGGAGGCTGAGGAAGTCGATGTGGATATTAACCCAGCCGATCTCACTATCGAGACATTCCGCTCCAGCGGCGCAGGCGGACAACACATCAACAAAACAGAATCCGCAATACGTATTATCCATAATCCGACCGGAACTGTAGTTGAGTGCCAGGAAGAACGTTCACAGTTCAAGAACAAGGAAAAAGCAATGAAAAAGCTTTACAGTAAGCTCTATGAAGCAAAGCTGGAAGCACGTGACAGCGCAATTGCCGAGGAACGCCGCATACAGGTCGGCACCGGCGACCGTTCCGAACGTATACGCACGTATAATTTTCCACAGTCCAGAGTAACTGACCATCGCATCGGACTGACGCTCTATAAGCTTGATGAGATGATGAACGGCGGCTGCGACGAAGTGTTTGAAGCACTCCGTCTAGCAGACCAGACAGCAAAAATGCTGAAACAGGGCGATCGAAAGGAATGACAGTCTTGGTAACTGAATTATTGCCGTTTTCCAAAAACTCCGCTAAAAAGGCGGCTGAGATAATGGCGGCCGGCGGAGTTGTTGGAATACCAACCGAAACCGTTTACGGACTTGCAGCAGACGCACGCAATGAAAGCGCCGTGCATAGTATTTTTGAAGCCAAGGGACGTCCGCAGGACAATCCGCTGATAGTCCATATCAGCGAGATAGACCAGCTGGCGCCGCTCGTAAGGGAGATTCCTGAGCTGGCGCTGAGAATTGCGGAAAAGTTCTGGCCGGGTCCGCTCACAATGATTTTCCCGAAATCCGATTTGATCCCATCTGCGACAAGCGGCGGACTTGACACTGTTGCAGTCAGAATGCCGAGAAGTCCTGCAGCACGCGCAATAATCGACGCCTGCGGATTTCCGCTCGCAGCTCCGTCTGCTAATCTTTCCGGAAGTCCCAGCCCGACGACTGCGCAGCATGTCATGAACGACATGAATGGACGTATTCCGCTTATCATAGACGGCGGCGAATGTCAGTGCGGCGTAGAAAGTACGGTGCTGTGTTTCCCGGCGGCTGACCGGGTCAGGATCCTCCGTCCTGGCGGCGTGACTGCTGAAATGCTCTCCGAGCTATGCACGGTGGATATCGACCCGGCGGTGACTTCCGAGCCGCCAAAGGGCGCAAAAATAATGTCACCAGGCATGAAGTATAAGCATTACTCACCGAAAGCCGATGTATTCATTATAGACGCCCACGGAAAGGACTTTGCTGACTGGTGTATTGCTAACGCCAAAGGAAAAACGCTTGCTTTGTCTGCTGACGAGCATGAACACGGAATGTTCCGCTGTTTCGGCAGAAACGCAGATGAACAGGCGCATCGTCTTTTTGCGCTTCTTCGTGAGGCTGATGAAGAGGGAACACAGACCGTATACGTTGAAATGCCCTCAAAGGACGGCATAGGACTTGCAGTGTATAACCGTCTGCTTCGTGCGGCGGCGTTCAGAATTATTGTACCAGATGAAAAATAAAATGATCATCGGATTGACCGGAATGTCCGGCGCAGGGAAGTCCACGGTCTGCAAGGTTTTTGCTGAAAACGGATTTGACGTGATAGATTGCGACCTGTCAGCGCGTGAAGTCGTACTTCCCGGAAAACCGGCACTGACCGAGCTCGGCGAGCGGCTCAGTCCGGAGCTTATAAAAAACGACGGAACGCTCGACCGCCGTATGACATCGGAACTGATTTTTCATGACAGCGAAAAGAGAGCGCTGTTCAACAAAATAATCTACCCTTATATCACATATAATATATCCGAAAAAGTCAGAAACAGCGGTACTCTTGTACTGCTGGACGCCCCCACGCTTTTTGAAGCGCATCTGGATTTTATGTGTGACATTATCGTCAGCGTTGTTGCCGATATAGAAACATGTGTAGAACGTATAACTAGGCGCGATAATATACCGGCAGAGCTTGCACGCGCGCGGCTTTCCAGCCAGCATGACGCCGAATTCTACCGTACGCGCTCCGGATTCTGTATAGAGAACAACGACACTGAACTAGAACTGCGCGCCATTGCGGAGCGTATTTCCCAGGAGATTATCCGGATATCGAAAGGTAATAAATGACAAAATACAGAAAAAAACGGCGCGCACTACCCATAATGTGCGTCGTGCTTGCCGTATTGATCGCCGCTGCCGGCTGGTTCGGCTACGAGCGGTTTCAGCGATATACACACCCGATAAAATACGAGAACCTTATTGAGGAATACTCCCGTGAAAACGACCTGGACAAGTATCTTGTATATGCGGTCATTAAAACCGAAAGCGGATTTGATCCCATGGCGCTCTCAAATGTTGGCGCACGGGGGCTTATGCAGATCATGGAGGACACCTTTGACTGGGTGAAATTCAAGATAGGCGATGAGGATACTCAGTACCTTGATATGTACGATCCCGAAACCAATATCCGTTACGGCTGCTGGCTTCTCGGATTTCTGTATGAAGAATTCGGGAATGTAGAGACCACTATGGCTGCGTACCACGCAGGACGCGGTCAGGTCAACCAGTGGCTCAGCAACAGGGATATATCATCAGATGGAGTGCATCTTGACGATATACCGATATCAGACACGGCTCATTACGTCCGGAAGATAGTCCGGGCGATGGACACATATAAAAAATTGTACAGCTGACGGAAACGCCGCTGTTATGAAAGGAAGTACTAACATGGCAAAATCTACAGCAAAGGAACTCAAGGAAAAGCTCCTGATGAAGAAAAAAAATGCGGTTCTTCGCATGGAAGAATCCGAACTCAAAAACTGCGACAAGTTCTGCGAGGGATACAAGCGCTTTCTGAACCTTGCAAAGACCGAGCGCGAAGCCGCTGCCGAGATCGTGAAGATGGCAAAGGCAAACGGATTTGTAGAATTCAACGCCAAGAATCGTTACAAGGCAGGCGACAAGGTTTACAGCCTGAACCGTGAAAAATCTGTTATTCTTGCTGTTATCGGCAAGGAATCCATTGAGAAGGGCGTTAATCTTGTAGCCGCTCACATCGACTCCCCGCGCCTTGACATGAAGCAGAACCCGCTCTACGAAAAGGACGAAGTAGCTTATTTCAAGACTCATTATTACGGCGGTATCAAGAAGTACCAGTGGCCTACCGTTCCGCTGTCGCTGCACGGAGTTATCATCAAGGCTGACGGCAGCAAGGTCACTGTAAACATCGGCGAGGACGAGAACGACCCCGTATTCTGCGTATCCGACCTGCTTCCTCACCTTGCAGACGCACAGTACAAGCGTCCGTCCACACAGCTCATCAAGGGCGAGGAGCTGAATATAATCATCGGAAGCCGTCCTTTCAGAGATGACGAGGACAGCGAGCTTGTAAAGCTCAATATCATGATGATACTCAACGAAAAATACGGTATCGTCGAGAGCGACTTCATTTCCGCCGAGCTGGAAGCCGTTCCGGCATTCAAGGCAAAGGACGTAGGTTTTGACAGAAGCCTTGTAGGTTCCTATGGTCAAGACGACAGAGTATGCGCTTATACAGAGCTTATGGCTGTCCTGGAGCTTAAGGACCCCGCCAAGACAGCAGTTGCTATCCTCACCGATAAGGAGGAAACCGGCTCTGACGGTAATACTGGCCTGCGCTCCGCTTACCTGAAGTATTTCATTGCTGACCTTGCTGCAACATTCGGCATTAAGGGAAGAACCGTACTCCAGAATTCACGCTGCCTCTCCGCTGACGTAAATGCAGCATACGACCCCACATTCCCGGACGTTTTCGAAAAGCGCAACAGCGCGCTGCTGAACGGTGGAGTATGCGTAACCAAGTACACTGGCTCCCGCGGAAAGAGCGGCACATCCGACGCTGCCGCTGAGTTCGTCGGCGAGATTCGCAAGCTCCTAGATGAAAACGACGTTATCTGGCAGACCGGCGAGCTTGGCAAGGTAGATAACGGC
>CAKSHT010000102.1 GCA_934457235.1 uncultured Oscillospiraceae bacterium | reverse complement strand
TATTATGCCAAAGATTTTGTCTGCGTTTTGTGCGTGGTGATGAAATCTTTGTTATTTATTAACAAACGCTTATGCTATAAATTGAGCAACTGGCAGATTTATCAGCAAAAGGGAGAGCTTGAAAAAACTCTCCCCTTTATGCCATTCGATTTCTGGTTTGACGAATGTCTATACTATATTTATATATAGAAAAAGGACGTCTTTCAGTGAAAAGCGTCCTTATTATTGGTTAGGGTATGGTCTGCGTTGGTTATGCGGCACTACTATTCCTTTTGTAATGCGGGTTTGCTACTATATCCCTTTGATGACCTCTGTAACCCGTGGCAAAAAACGTATTAAAAAGCCCGCTTCGCGGGCAAATTGGAATCTTTTCAACAAGCTGACGCCCCGGAAATAAGCTTCCCCGGGGCGCTGCATTTATTCTGTCACATCGCTGACGAACTGCAATGCCTGCTCCTTTGTAATGCCGTCAGCAACTCTCAGCGAATAGCCGTACTCGCCGCTGTTCCATATTACCAGCTGTATCACCGAGCCGTCGCCCTTGGCAGTCACTGTAACGTCGCCGGAGGTCAGTTCCTCCACCGACGCGTAATCTGCGCAGTCGCCGGAAACGTCATCATCGGAATAATTCTTCCGGAATGAAGCCGCTTCCTTGTCGCCGCTGTACCAGTCGATCTCCGCAAAATCCCACATCTTGCAGTAGGATACGCTGTCATAGCTGAACGGAACTTCCTGCGGTACCTTTACGCTGAATCCTACGGCGGCGCTCAGCTCCTCCGTGTTCTCGTATTCCGTTACATTGTATATCGCCGTCGTGTCGTTGGTGGGAAGGTTAGCGCCATCCGGCGACTCCGCGCCAAGCATGTCGTCCGGCATGGGATCATCTTCACTCCCGGCACCGTACGCCGGCGCACCGTTCGCGGAGTTTCCGGAAACTCCGCCGATAAGTCCGCCATCCCTGGAGTTTGTTAAAACCACCGCGCCAACGACTATAAGCGCCAGGCAAGCCGCGGCAGCTATCCAGCTGCGGTATCTTACGAAGAAGCTCTTTTTCTGCGGAGTGAGATCAGCTTCGCTGATGTTCTTCAGAATGCGGCTGCGCATTTCTTCTGTGACTTCGATCTTATTCATAAACCTGTTGTACTTATTCAAAATCGTAAGCCTCCTTCAGAATGGATCTGAGCTTGTCGCGGGCGCGTTTAAGGTCTGAGCGCACCGTGGATTCTCGCCGCGACAGCAGCCCCGCGATCTCAGCGGTGGAATAGCCCTCCTGGTAGAACAGGTGGACTACCTCGCACTGCGTTTCCGGAAGCTTCTTTACAGCATCCCATACGAACGAAAGATCCTCATGCTCGTCCGCCGCGATCTCCTCGTTAAGCTCCTCTGAAAGCCTTACTTTATTGTAGTCTATACGGTTCTTGCTCAGATTTGCCGCCACCCGGAGCAGCCACGCCTTTTCATGGCTGCCGCTCTCGAATTCCGGCGCGCTGCGGAGGTAACGAATGAGCGTTTCCTGCAATATATCCTCTGCGTCCGCCATGTTGTGAAGATAGGAATACGCCAGACGAAGTATGCTGTTGCCGTAAAGGTCGAGAAGCTCTCCGGCGCGCTGTTCCCTGTCCCAGGTTTCCTCCCGGCTGTTTTCCCTCGCCTGGAACGCCTCTGCGACGAACACCGCAGCCGCCAGGATACGCTTCAGCAGAGCCGCAGGTCCGCCCTGATATATCGCCGCTGTCATTCAAGTTCCCTCCGTTTTTTCAGATCATTGCTTCCGCGATGGCTGTCACAGCGTCTGCGGAAAGCCCGTCAGCGGAACTGATCGAGTAGGCATATTCCCCGTCGTTCCAGACCGCCAGATCAATTATACCATCGCTGCCTTTCACTGTCAAGATGTGATCGCCGACGGTCATCGTGCCCTCCTCTGCGTAGGAATTGCAGTCGCCGCTCTTGTCATCGGTTCCGGTGCCCTTGCGGAGCGTTATGGAGCGCACTCCGTCAGAATAGTCTATCTCCGCAAGTCCGTCCATAGCCTGGTAATAATCCACGGGAAGCCCGTCGGCGGTGTCCGGCGCCCTGAACTCAAAGCCTACAGCCTGCGCCATTTCATCGGCGTTCTGATATTCTGTCCAGGGATTCGGTATCTGCACATCTTCGCCGCCGATAGTATCCTCGTTTCCGGGGTTGTAGTCAGAAACAGGCTGCCCGTCAGAAGCGTACGGGTCTTTCTGGGAAGTGCTGCATGCAGTCATGCTCAGCAGAGCTGCGAAGAATAAAGTAATAATCGTCTTTTTCATGGTAATGTCCTTTCGCATTCAGAGAATATCCGCCGGATTTTTCCGGTTCTGTACTATATACAGCTCAGCTTCCCGGAATGTTGCAGGGGAAATAAAAAAAGGTGCATATTTCAGCACCTTTCTTTAAAATTCAGTTGATCGAAGATTCTCTGCCGAGCTGTTCGTCGGTCAGCTTTATCATTCTCAGCACGTTCACTCCAGCAATCGACGAGATATTGCCGGACGCCGTTGATACCCGTATCTTGGAGCCGTTGCCCATTATGAAATCAAGATCGCTGCTTGAAGTTCCGGGGTTTCCATAGCCGTAATCACAAAGCTTTGAAATGTATCCGTCAATTGTCTTTTCGTCCGTGACCACAGTAAACTCGCCGATGTTGTCGCCCTCAGCGAGCACGCACAGCGGCTTTGCGGTCACCATGTCAGCATACGCCTCTTCAAGGTACCTGGACGAGAACTTGCCGAAGCATGCGTACTCCGCTTCCCTGTTGAGGAACATGCCATCTGCGTTATATCTGAACGTACCGGAGATATTCACCACAAATCTGCTCTTTTTTGCAAGAGAGATGTCGGCGTTTTCACCGATGTTGAGCGTACCGTCGCATATCAGATTTCCCCTGACTGCAAAAAGTCCGCCGGTGACAGAAACCGTCGCTCCCTTTTCGATGTACATATTACCGTCAATGTACGCGCCCTTCTGGAGTGTGAGCTTCCTGCCGCTGGGAACGACAAATTCCGCATAGGCAGAATCGCCTGACTGGACATGCAGCGGATTCTTCTTAATGGTGCGGTTCTTTGTAAGAACAGTGACGCCGTAGTCCGGATACCCGCTGTAAGCCACGCTGTCGCCAAGGCGTTCAAGCTCCACGACCTTTATCTCCGGCGCAGGAATGCAGTTCTGTGCCGACGCGCTGACAGCAGCACCGGCGGATATTGCTACAGCAAGCGCCGCAGCAGCCATTTTTCTGATAAATCCTTTCATATGTATACTCCCTTTCAAAATTACCAGGTTTTAGAGGATATCAATAGTATATCATATGATTTAGCATTTGTCAACAGCAAATAAGCCGGAATTATATTCCGGCTCCAGCTTGTCGAAAAAATCGAATTTGCCCGCGAAGCGGGCTTTTGAAATCCGTTTTTTGCTCCGGGTTTCCCGGGGCAAAAAACACTTCTATCCGCACAAGTGTCTAAGCGACGACCTTCGGTCTTACGCTGGTTTGTCGGCGTTGCCGACAAACCGTGCGCGCAGAAGCGAAGCGGTGGACTTGGGCAACGCCCAATGTCCTCGGATTGCTTCGGCGGAAAAGTCACTTGCGTAAGGCGAAGCCGTCGCTTCGGGACTTTTTCGACGGTCTCAAGCCGGAATTACACTCCGGCTCATGATATTCAATCGACCATGTACGCTCTGAAAAACAGACCGGCAAACCTGCCCGCCCAGCCGGTTATCAGCCTGCGGTATTCCGCAGGAGTGACGGGCTTCCCGATGCCCATTACATCGTATGTCACGGGACCCTCCTTTATCTGAGCGCCCCAGTCCTGGAAGCCGTTTGCCAGGTAAAAGCGATGTCTGCTCTCGCGCTGCGGGTAATTCTCCGCGGATTCATCGAGCTGCTCCCGCGCAAGATAAATTCGCTTTTCCGGATAGCGCTCACGCAGCGCGGATATTATCTGACCCCCGGTGCCCTGTCCGCGCCTGTTCTCCTCCACCGCAAGGTAGAAAAGGTACGCCGTGTCACCGGATATCACGACGTACGCCATTCCCGCAAAGCTGCCGCCGTCCATCGCCGCGAGAGCCTCCGCCCTGCCCTGTCCTGCGCGGCGCTTCAGCAGGAGCCACGGAGCGCGCTCCTCCGCCGGGAATGCCGTCAGATACAGCGCCTTGTACTGCTTTTCAAATTCTTTTCTGTATGGTTCAAGTGTTATCATTATGTGCTCCTGCGTCATGTCAGTTCTGTGCTTCGGTTTTGCAGAAACGTATCTGCTCCTTGTCCTGCAGAGGGCAGGAGTACAATGCGCTTCCGTCCAGGTCGGCGCTGTGCATGTCAACTGCTGATATCTGCCGGTTGTTGTAGGTCATGTGATAATAAATACCGCGGTCGGCGTTCCAGCAGGAGGTATAGATCGTGATCTCGTACTTTCCATCAGCCACTTCACAGCAGCCCCTTACCTGCTCGACTGAACCGAGAATGTGGAAGAACTGTCCCACGCTCTCCTCTTCGGACTTCCCCGAAATGGAATTAGCCCTCGTAAACGCGGCCCGGACAAATCTTGAAGCCGACGAAAGATCGCCGGGAAGTCCTATCGCGCCCATTCCACGGCTGTAAAGCTCCAGCGGTACGCCAAGTTTATTTTCCGGCTGCTTCGGAGAAAGATGCATATAGTCGCTCAGCCTGGACATCTGCTGATCGAACGGCGGTTCGTTGGTAAGCACGCCCGCGGGGTTGTCGTATACTTTAAGTCCCGCCACGGAGCACTCCACAACGATAGCTCCGGACTTGTCGGCAATTATCCAGTGCAGCCCTGAAGCCGGGAACTTTTCGCTGAACGGAGTGCCGACGATACTGATCTCACTGAGAAGCTTCCTCGCCTCCGAAAGCTCCGCACACCTGCTCAGCACCCATGGAATGAACTCAAACTGCGCCACGCATCGGCCGCTTCCGGCTTCCGGATAAACGGCGCTTTTCGCGAAATTAAGCCCCGCGACCCCAAGCCCCTTTTCGTTCACTGCGTCGTAATAAAGAGGGTAGTTATCCGCGATATGAGCCATTCCGATCATCGCGTAATGGTGGCCGAGATCTCCGTCATGCCTGAAATGAAACGGGTAATTACGCGGAGTGATGGTCACACGCTCCCCATACGAAAATTCATAATCCAGTGTTCTGCCCATATAAAAGCATTCAGTCTGATAAGTTGCCGCTGTGCACATAAGCCGCCCTCGCTTTCTTTTTTTATTAGTATAACACACTAATGTGAAATATCCGTGAAAACCACTGGCAAATAATAATGCAATTCTGCACACCAATTTCGACGTAAAATATAGTATAATAGCATTGTCGGGACTTGAAATAACAGTAAAAAAATGTTATAATATATAAAACATTAAACAAAAAGGGCTGGTAACATATGAAAAAGAAACTATGCGGCAACTGCTTTGCCGCCATGAAAGGCTCCGTCTGCCCGCGCTGCGGCTACCGTGAGGTTCATGAAAAGCCTGATATAGACGCGCTCCCGGTCGGGACAGAGCTTCATGGCAGGTACATCGTGGGCAGGCTGCTTGGCAGGGGGGGCTTCGGAATGATCTACCTTGCCTACGACCGCAGCAGCGACCGAACCGTCGCAATAAAGGAATACTATCCGGACGGCACCGCCGTGCGCTCCGGGGACAACACGACCGTGGAACCGATGACATCCCAGCAGGCGGAAAGCTTTGACGCCGGCAAAAAACGCTTTGAAATGGAAGCGCAGATAATCTCGCGTTTCCGTGAAAGCTCCGAAATAATCGGGATATACGACGTCTTTGAGGAAAACAGATCCGCTTATTACGCAATGGACTTCGTACGCGGCGCCTCGCTGAAGGACATGACTGTGAAATACGGCAAAACCACTCCGGAGCACGCCGTATACATCGCCGTCAAGCTGCTCCCGGCTCTTGAGATAATGCACCGCGAGCAGATACTTCACCGCGATGTTTCGCCGGATAACATCATGCTTTGCCCGGACGGAGCTGTCAGGCTCATCGACTTCGGAGCCGCCAGGCAGCTCACCGACACCACCCAGAGTCTTTCAGTTATACTAAAGCAGGGATTTGCTCCGCTGGAACAGTATCAGCGTCGCGGGAAGCAGGGCGGCTGGACGGACATTTACTCCCTGGGCGCGTCGCTGTATTACGCCCTTACCGGGCTTACGCCGGACGACCCGCTTACCCGTCTGGAGGATAATTCCGTATTCGAAAAGGGACTTTCGGAACTCCCGGACAAGCTCGCCGTTATCCTGCGCAAGGCATGCTCCGTGAGATCCGACGAGCGCTATCAGAACGCGGGAGAAATGCTGAACGCAGTAAATTCCTGCGGTATAGCGTCAGAACGCTACCCGGAGGACGATATCCGCTGCGTTATTTCCGGAACGGAAGCACAGCCCAGGCGTCCGGCGAAGCGCCGTACCATAATCGCGGCAGCCGCAGCGGCGGTCACGATCGCCGCTGGCTCGGCAGCGGGATTCTTCTCCGGTATCTTTGCGGGACCTGTTGAAGTGAAGATAGGCGACGAAATGTTCCCGGTGACTGTGACAGAGCTTGATCTTTCCGACCGGGAGCTGACGAACTCGCAGATAACGAATCTTCATCACATGAAAGATCTGAGATCCCTTAATCTGAGTGACAACTACATAACGGATCTTTCCTGCCTTGCAGGACTTACGAAAATGGAGTCACTGCACTTCACAAACAACAACGTATCGGATATAAGCTTCATGAAGGACATGAACGAACTTCGCGAAATAAGTGCGGAAAATACCGGCGTTTCCGACATATCTGTACTGAAAGGGAAAACAAAGCTGGAATCAGTGTTTTTCGGTGACAGTTATGTTACTGATATAACTCCAATAGCGGACAGCCGCGGGCTGAAATACGTAGGCTTCAATGAAGCGGATATACCGGATATAGACGCCCTGACCGGAATGACTGAGCTTGAGACGATATGCTTTGCAGGCTGTGGCATAACAAACCTGGAGCCGCTGAAAGACAGCAAGAAGCTGCGCAATATCTACCTTGGGCGGAATAAAATTTCGGATCTTTCGCCGCTCATCGGCTGCGATATCGAAGAAATGTACATCGACGGAAATCTGCTGAACGGAAATATAGTGGCTTTTCGTGGACTTACAGCGCATGGATTCATTGTACTGAACAACAACGGATATCGCAACGGACAGCTTAATTACATTGCGTCAACGATAAACGGAGAAGTGGTAGTCTACAACTAAAGGGGAATTATATGAAAACAGAAGAACTGGAAGCAAAAATAAAACGCACTAAGCGTCTTGACATGCAGCTCATACAAGACAATGCTCCGCCAAGCTTTGCGATATATATGCAGGAGCTGATAACACAGAGCGGCATAAAGCGCTCCGAACTTATAAAAGCGCTGAACGTTGACCGCAACTACGGCTACCAGATGATAAACGGTACACGCACACCGACGCGCATACAGCTTCTGCGTATGGCGCTGTATATGAAGCTAGACCTGAAGTGCACGCAGCGTCTGCTGAACCTTGCCGGCAGGGAGGCGCTCTATGTACGTCGCCCGGAGGATGCGAAAACCGTCCACTGCCTGGAGCATCCTATGGATTACAAGCGCGCTTGTGAATTCATCTGGGGAGAATGAGCCATTCCCGGCGTACCTGCGATCGACCGTGTATCAGCGGGAGCAGGTACGCATTTCTGTTACATGTAAAATGCCATCTGTTACACGCCAGTGCAAGAATGTTTTGCGCCTGTCAGTTTTTTTGCAAAAAACACTTGACAAATCTGAAACACTGTGATATAATATATAAGTCGATTAAGAGTATATTGCTTATCGAGATGTGGCTCAGTTTGGTAGAGCGCTGCGTTCGGGACGCAGAGGTCGCAGGTTCGAATCCTGTCATCTCGACCATTGAAACCTACGACCTTGTAGGTAAAGTTAAAGCACTCACGTTTGTGAGTGCTTTTTTATATTATATAACGATACCGATTTTACCCTATAAACTAATCAGTGTCGGCATTGATTTCGAAATTAA
>CAKSHT010000101.1 GCA_934457235.1 uncultured Oscillospiraceae bacterium | reverse complement strand
GGCTTCACGATATCCTGGCGATGCTCCCGGACGGAGTTTATACGCTGTACATCTCGGATTACTACCCGACGGACGGCTCCGGCACATTCTTCTGGGGCGCATACAATCTTACTCACGAGATACACGGGACAGCCGAGCACTCACGTACTATCGGCAAGGACAAGACGTACCGCCCGTGCTTTCTGATACCCGGTTCCCCGCTGGATACATACGATTCCAAAACCGTGCAGACCACAGACGTCGCAGTAAAGGCGCGCAAGATACAGGGCATAGTATACCATGTCACCGGGCTTCATTCGATGCTGCTGAAGGGACATCACGGCGCTGTTTCATGCGTTGCCGCAAAACTTCCATATAAATGCGCAGTGATAGAAAAAATCAACGAGCCTTATACGGATATCTATATTCCGTTGGCTCCCGCGCCTGCACCCGCTTCGGCAGAAAATGCGGATTCCACTGAACAGCCCGCAGAAGCCACAGCACCGGCAGCTGTTCCAGCTCTGGAACACGAGGGAGTCACCGGCTTCCGCAGCGCTTCGGTTAAGATACCGCTGGAGTTTATCCCGCGTGACATGCTGAGAATGATCCTCGAAACGCGTTCCGAATACAAGCCCAGTCACTACCGCACGCTGCTGAAAAAACTCCCGCAGGTACGCAAGAAGAGCTACAGCAACAAGGTTATCCCCCGTCCGGTGCTCGACCTGTGCGAGGATATGCCGGACAGCGAGATCATGGAATCCGTATTCACGGTGGATAAGCTCACGCAGGCGCAGCTTGACGCGCTTCTCTCCGGAGAGACCGAATGTGATGGCGAGATCATCATTTCACCGAATTTCTACGCGAGCATAGTGACCGCGTGCAACTTTCTTCAGTTCACCAAGCCGAAGAAGTTTATTGAATTTGCGCTGAATATACTGGATAATCCGGAGCTGAACGCGACGCACGAATACATCGCAAACCGTATCTCCCGCGTTATCAACAAGGACGTTTACGCGTTTTTCCGCGCAGTCGTTGACAACGGCGACCCGACTTACGAAAAGATAGTGCCTATCGCAAACAAATACATCGCGTACTACGACAAGCAAAAAAACGAGCAGTGAGCGCATTACTCACTGCCAGATACACAAAAACCGGACGGATTTCCGCCCGGTTTATTTTTATTTCGTTGTGGAGCCGAAGCCGCCGTTTCTCACGCCGTCCGCGTCGTCGTCAACGGTTATTCCGTATTCCACGAAAATTCCCTGTGCGAAGCCGGTTCCCGCCGGTATCTCCAGAGTCTTGCCCTCGTTGCTGTCGTTGGTTATTTTAATGAAGATGTGTCCCTCGTTATCCGACTGGGAATAATCGCTGTCGATTATGCCGACCGTGTTGTTAAGCTGCAAACGGTACTTGAAGCCTAGCCCGCTGCGGGGATAGATCTTGAGCACCCAGCCCTGCTCGATAAGTACGCGGATTCCGGTAGGTATCTTTGCAGTTTCGCCAGGCTCCAGCTTAACGTCGTAGGGAGCATAGAAATCATATCCCGCAGAGCCTGCTGTCGCACGGTGCGGAAGCTTTATATTCCTGTATATCTCCTCGGCGTCGGGACGGTCGCAGCCCTCTTTGAACTGCGTTATGCTGACTTTATCGAATTTCGCTATTCTTTTCATTGTTCCTCCTCAGTCGAAAAGCACGAGCTTTCCGAGCTTACGTGTCTCCTGTACGTCTATCACGCGCTGGTTCGCGCTTCCTTTCCAGTGGAGCTTAGGGTCACGGACGGCTTCAACGTACTGCCCATCAACCACCACGTCCAGGTAAGGAATTATCTCCAGATCATGGATATCTTCCCAGCTGTAGCCTGTGTAGAGCCAGATGGTCTTTTCCGGAAGCGTATCTCTGACCTTTTTCGCGAGCATGGTTATCTCATCGCGGTTGCGCTTATGGAGCGGGTCTCCGCCGCTGAACGTTATTCCGCTGATATAGTCCGCGGAGAGCTTCTCAAAAAGCTCCTTTTCTGCTTCCTCATCGAACGGTATCCCACCGTCGATATCCCAGGTTATCGGATTGTGACAGCCGCGGCAGCGGTGTTCGCACCCCGCAACCCACAGAACGGTACGCAGTCCATCGCCGTTCAGCATATCATCAGTTGTTATATTATGGTAACGCATTGTATCATTTTCACTTTCAGTTATTTTACATGCTCTTGCGGTCAGCAATCTCTGCCATCTTCGCGGCGTTAAGGCGCGTATCACCCTTTACCCTGGAGTAGCTGAGGTAGCCGTTCATGCGATCTATCTTTGTGAGGTTCTTGCTTCCGCACTTAGGGCATACGTCCATTTCAAGCTGCTGGTATCCGCAGTCATCGCAATATGCAAGGGACAGGTTCACACCCTCATAGAAGCCCTTGTTCATCGCACGGCGCACCAGAGTCTCCACAGCGCCCTTGTTATAGTCGATGGGATAACGAACATACTGTATCTTTCCGCCGTTGAACAGATTCCAGAATCGCTCTTCCCTATCCTGCTTCTGTATCGGCGTGATATCCTCGGTCACATGGCAGTGGAAGCTGTTGCTTACATACTCGCGGTCGGATACGTTCTCAATTATGCCATACTTCTTGCGGAACTGCTGTATCTGGAGTCCGCAGAGATTCTCGGCGGGAGTTCCATAAATTGCGTAAAGGTGTCCGTCCTCTTTCTTGAACTCCGCGATGCGCTTGTTGATATACTCCATTGTCTTGAGCGCGAAGCTTCCGTCCTCGACAAGCGACTTCTTGTCAGCAAGCTCCTCCAGCTCGTTGAGCGCGGTGATTCCAAACGACGCCGTTGCGGATTTCAGCAGCGGCTTTATCTTGTCGTGAATGCCGAGATGTCCGCCAAGGAATCCGCCCTCGCAGTATGCCAGCGGGTTGGTGCTTGCTTTCATCTCGCCGAGATAATCGTACGTACGAATGTGTATCTTGCGGATAAGGTTCAGATAATAATCCAGGACCTCAAAGAAGTTGCGGCTCTCCTGCTGAGCCTTCGCATAGATCATCGGAAGATGAAGCGAAACCGCGCCGATGTTGAAACGTCCGACAAATACCGGCTGGTCGTTCTCGTCGGCAGGCTCCATTCCTCCGCGCTCGAACCACGGCGAAAGGAACGCACGGCAACCCATCGGGCTGATGATCTTACCGTACTTCTTGTATATCGAAGCAACGTAACCGTCGCCGGTAAGACTGAGCCAGTCGGGGTACATCGCCTTTGCGCTGCACTCAACGCCCGCCATGAACACGTCCTCAAGCGGCTTTCCGGGACCGTGGAGGTTCTCGTCATAAAGGAACACGATCTTCGGGAATAAAACCGGCTTCTTGCAGTTTTTCTTACCCTGACCCTTGCGGCGGACGTCCAGCATGGTTATGCTCGCCATCTTCGCAAAGCGTCCGGTGCCAGTACCTGCAGTCATGGTGATGAACGGGTAATCTCCGCGGCTGGAGCTTACGGAGTTGAACTTGTACTCCCAACCCTGGAAGCCCTGCTCAAAGTCCTCCTTGACGTCCGCCATCGCCTCGCGGTCGGCTGCCTCGTCGGAAAGTCCCAGGCTCTTGTAGCGGTCGTACTGCTTCTTGTAGGATTTCTCGGCGTACGGTTCCAGAAGAAGATCGACGCTGGGCACTGTAAATCCGCCGTACTGCTGGCTCGCAGCAGAAAGCGTGATATCGCCGATGACATCGAATGCGACAGCAAGCGTTTTCGGCTCGTTATACCACAGATTTCCCATCTCAAAGCCGCCCTCAAGCACATTCTTTACGTCGAACAGGCAACAGTTCATAGTATCGCGGCGGGCGCTCATATCGTGTACATAGATGTAACCGTCGCGGCACGCCTGGAGTTCCTCCGTTGTCATGAAGAACTTCTGGTACAGCTCCTTGTTCAGCTCATTGAATATCAGACTGCGCTTGGTGGAAACCAGTGCAGAATCAGTGTTGGAGTTCTCCTTGTCGCCGATGTACATGATGGACTGGCTCTTCTTGTACACCTCGTCCAGCATGCTGACGAAATCCTGCTTGTAGTTGCGGTAATCCTTGTAGCTCTTCGCAACAGAGGGATTTGTGGCCTCCAGAGCACCCTCTACTATATTGTGCATCTGCGCGATCGTAATTTCGTCCGTGTGCAGCGCCTCAGCCTTTTCGGTCACGAATTTGCAGATGAAATCGATCTCGTCCTGGGTAAAGGTATACATCACGCGGGTGGCGGATTTGTTTACCGCATTCACCACCTTCTGAACATTGAATTCCTCTTTGGTGTTGTCCTTTTTTATTACCCTTATCATTTACCAGACGATCCTTTCGATTATGTATTTGCGGAACAAGATATTGCGTAAATATTCTATATCTAGTAGCAGTATATCTATAATAACACTTTTACTTGTAGATGTCAACCAGAATTCCGGAGTTTGACTATAATAAATATGTAGAAAACTTATGGCGGATTTCGTACACTTTTACCCTTGACATCATCAAACCGCGGTATAATGCGGTGTAACCATTTACACCCAGAAAATACAAAAAACGTCCTGAAAGAAGAAACATAACCGCGCCGGAGTTTTCCCCCGGCACGATGATTATTCCCCATTCAGAACGTTTTATTTTATATCTCTGTGTTATTTACTTAGTGCCGAAAAGTCTGTCGCCGCAGTCGCCGATACCCGGAACGATGTAGGAATTCTCATTCAGACCCTTGTCAACAGCGCCGCAGATGATGTCAACATCGGGATGTGATTCCTGGAGGTTCTTTAATCCCTCGGGGCATGTGATGATGCACATGAACTTTATCTGCTTTGCGCCAGCCTTCTTCACGATATCAACAGCCTTTACAGCGGAACCGCCAGTAGCAAGCATAGGATCAAGAATGATGACCTCGCGGTTTGCGATATCAAACGGGAGCTTACAGTAATACTCCTGCGGAGCGTTGCCGTTTGCCTCATCGCGGTACAGACCGATGTGACCAACCTTGGCAGCCGGAACGAGCGCCAGAGCGCCATCCATCATTCCGAGACCAGCGCGCATGATCGGTACGAATGCCACTTTTCTGCCGCTGATGATGTTAGAGTTTGCAAGACCCAGCGGAGTTTCGATCTGAACCTCCTTGAGCGGAAGATCGCGGGTAGCCTCATAGCACATGAACATCGCAATCTCCTGGACAAGCTCGCGGAACTCCTTGGAACCGGTGTTCTTGTCCCTCAGCAGGGAGATCTTGTGCTGAACCAGCGGGTGATCGCACTGAATAATGTTACTCATATTACTTTTCCTCCAGCTTCATGATTTTGTCAACGCGACGCGCATGGCGTCCGCCCTCGAATTCAGTTTCAAGGAATATGTCTGTGATCTCTGCCGCAAGACCGGCACCGATAACTCTGCCGCCCATGCACAGTACATTAGCGTCGTTGTGCAGACGGGTATACTTCGCAGAATACCAGTCGCCGCAGAGCGCAGCACGTATGCCCTTGATCTTGTTTGCAGAAATTGAAATGCCAACGCCGGTGCCGCAGATGAGAACAGCCTTTTCAGCCTCTCCGGAAGTCACCTTTGCGCAGGTAGCCTCGGCGATGTCGGGATAATCCACGCTCTCGCCGTTGCAGCCGCAATCGACAAATTCCACTCCCTTTTCCTCAAGGTGCTTTATTATCTCGCATTTAAGCCCGTAGCCTGCATGGTCGGAACCTATAGCTATCATTATACTACCTCTTTTCACAAGAATATATAAATATTATACAACAAATCTTCTTCAAGGTCAATAGCTTTTTTCTTTTTCTCATAAAAAAATAAGCCCGGCGCGAACCGGGCTCACTGACTGGAAATACCAGTCCAACAATTTCACAGCAAAGCTGATCTGGAGATTCTCTCCTAATTACACAGAAACATTGTAATGCTCTGTGCCGCACGGCGTCTGGCGCTTTTATGCTCACTGCATTCAGCACACCTAAACCGTATCTTCCGTCGGGCGTTTCCGCGACCAGACTTAGCCGCAGAGGGACTTCAGGAATGCGCAGAGCTGAGCGAAGTTAGCGCCGCATGAGCTAAAGAAATTAAACATTTTTACCTCCTGATATGTATTTCCCCGGTGGGGATAATATAATTATACCCTATCCGGCGGAGGATTTCAATGCAAAGATACTGGCATTGCGGGGAGGGCTTACCGTGATTTCTTTCCAGTCATGCGGAGCGCCGCAAACGCCGCGGCTATGAGGAGCGCCGGGAATACCGCGGCGAACGGCAGTCCCTGCTTCAGCCCACCGCCCATGGCACCGGTTATCATTCCGACAAGGGTAGGACCTCCGGAGCAGCCAGCGTCCCCGGCAAGTGCCAGAAGCGCAAACAGTGCCGTTCCGCCGCGCGGGAGCGCCTCGGCGGCTGCGCTGTAAGTTCCGGGCCACATCGCTCCGACGGAAAATCCGCATATTCCGCAGCCTATGAGCGACAGTACCGGCACCGGAGCGAACGCCGCCAGCATGTACGAGAGAATACACAGGAATCCGCAGAATATCATGTACTTCAACAAATTTATCTTCGCGCTGATCTTTGCGTAAAATACCCTGGAAGTACCCATAAGCACGGCAAAGAAACACGGTCCCATCAGGTCGCCGACAGTCTTTTCAACACCCAGGGCGCTTTCCGCGAACGCCGAAGCCCACTGGCTCATAGCAAGCTCGCTTCCTCCCGCGCACATTATCAGTACAGCCATGACCCAGAACATCCTGCTTTTGCAAAGTTCCAGCAAAGTCATGCCGGTTTCGCCCTCCTCATATATCTTCGGGAGCGGGACCTGCGTAAAATAAACGGTGTTCAGCGCCGGAACTATCGCCCATAACAGCGCCAGTATCCTCCAGCTTCCCTTTCCGAACGCGAACAGAAACAGCGTGGATAGCAATACTGTTCCGACGCTTCCCCAGCAGTAGAACGAATGCAGCAGACCCATCGAACCGGCTTTGTTCTCGCTGGGGCACGCGTCTACCACCGGGCTGATAAGGACCTCCGTGAGTCCTCCGCCGACGGCATACAGCACAACAGCAGTCAGAAGCCCAGCGAACGGCGGCATGATAAACGGAAATATACTCAGTCCCGCGATACCGACGCACGCGAAAACATGAGCCGCGACCAGGCTCGTCCGGTAGCCTATCCTGTCAACGAATTTCGCAGACAGCAGATCAATTGCAAGCTGCACCAGGAAGTTTATAGTTACAAGCAGTGTTATCTGCTCTATCGGAATATCAAACGTATTCTGAAATATCAGGAACAGCAGCGGCGCAAAGTTATTGACTATCGCCTGTGTTATGTAGCCTACGTAGCTTGCAAGCACGGTATGCTTGAAATCATTTCTTATCGACATGCTTTATTCTCCATACAGTAATCGTTTACAAACAAGCGTATTTTAGCATATTTATCCGACTTTGTCAAGCGGGTCAGCTGAACAAACAATTTATTTTTTATCCACTGTTTTTTGGCTATTTTCACGGATGCAAAAAGGGCGGTGAAATATCTCCACTGCCAGAGTATGTCGAAAAATTCCGCGCATAAAATTATGTAGGGGCGACCATTGGTCGCCCATTATTTGTTAATGTAGTAAATTTACAAAAAGTGAGAGTGATGGGAATGGCAATCAAGCAGGATTTCCCACACGCACACAGGCGGTGCACTGACACGCCGCAACAAAGTGTGGGAGGAGCCAGCCCCTCACCTACAAAACACGGCGTGAACATAACTTTTTCAACATCTGAGGGCAGTGGAATATCTCCGCTGCCCTCTTCGATATTAAACCGTAAATCTACCTTATACTTCCATCTCCGCCCATAAGTTCGGTCAGTTCCTCAATACGCTCGATCGGAAATGGCGGTTCGCACAGCGGTTTCAGCGCTATGCTCATCAGCTTTATAGGATTGTCGTCCGCCGCTGTCCGGTTGCTGGACAGGGCTCCGCAACGGCGGCAGCGATGGATTATCGCGTACTCCCCGCCCTTGCGTACCCACACGGCTATAGGATCCATTATTCCTCCGCAGTCGGACTGCCGGTCGCCCGGCTCTATGTCCACATGCAGACTGCTCAGACAATTCGGGCAGTGATTACGAT
>CAKSHT010000100.1 GCA_934457235.1 uncultured Oscillospiraceae bacterium | reverse complement strand
GTGTAATATTTAAAGTAACTGTATAAATCTCTGACCTGTCGTATCCCGGCAGGTCAGACTGTTGATAAACCCTCATCTTCGTCGTCAGCGGCATTTCAGCAGGCAGAAAGCCTAGCTGAAATGCCGCTTCCTAGAATCTGAAGGCTTCTCAACAGCCTGTGATAGGTTACTTTTTCAACAATCAGACTTGTCGGATACGACAGGTTAAATTTTTGTAAAATTTCACGTTAATTTCAGATTGAATTTCAGGTGGATTTCAGCTTGCGGCGGTAAAATTCTAACATAAACACGAAAGGAGAAACGCCATGGAAAAACAGCCGAGATACAGGCATGAGCTGAAGTATTCGATAGGCTATTCCGATTTCCTTGCCCTGCGGAGCAGACTGAGCCTTGTAATGAAGCCTGACCCGCACACAGACGCGGGCGGAAGGTATGCGATACACAGTATATACTTCGATAACTGCGATGACAAGGCACTTCGCGAAAAGGTCAACGGAGTATCCCAGCGGGAAAAGTTCCGCATACGATATTATAACGACGATATCCGAAGTCTGACGCTTGAAAAGAAGATCAAGCACCACGGACTCTGCATGAAATGCGCTGAACGTATTTCATACGACGACTGCCGGAGGATACTTTCCGGAGATATATACGGAATCAAGGGACGCGGCGCACTTATGTCAGAACTTCTCAGCAAAATGCAGACGCAGCTTCTGAAACCCAGGGTGCTTGTCAGCTACGAGCGGGAGCCGTACATCTACGGACCGGGAAACGTCCGCGTAACGTTCGACATGAACGTGCGTACCACAATGTTCAGCCAGGAGCTGCTCGGAAACCGAAATGGCATCAGCGCCTGCGATGAACCGGGCGAGATGATAATGGAGGTCAAGTATGACGATTTCCTCCCTGGGATAATATCGGACATAATTCAGACGGACGGATTAAGACAGCAGGCATTTTCAAAATACGGAGCCTGCCGCAGATACGGATAACGGAGGTTTACAATGACATTCAGCGATGTTTTTAAATCCAGCTTTCTTGAGAGCGTGACGGAATTTTCAGTGCTTGATACCATTATCGGTCTTGCCTTTGCGCTGGCTCTCGGACTTTTCATATTCCTTGTGTATAAAAAGACATTCACGGGCGTGATGTACTCCACGGGATTTGCGCTCTCGCTTATCGGGCTTTCAATGGTGACTACGCTTGTGATAATGGCTGTGACTTCTAACGTCGTGCTTTCCCTCGGTATGGTCGGCGCTCTTTCGATCGTCAGATTCCGAACGGCTATTAAGGAGCCGATGGAAATAGTATTTCTGTTCTGGGCTATTGCCGCGGGAATTGTTATCGGTGCGGGAATGATACCGCTTGCCATCGCAGGTTCTGTTATCATCGGAGTGGTGCTCATTATTATCGCAAACAGAAAACATATTGAAACTCCGTATATCGTCGTGATAAACGCCGAGAATGACAAAGCGGAAAAGGCGGTGCTGGATCTCGTTTCACATTCCGTGAAGCGCCTCGTTGTAAAGAGCAAATCCGTCAATGCAGGCGGTATTGAGCTTACGGCAGAAGTCAAGATAAGCGGAAGCTCCACAGATTTCGTGAACAGCCTTATCCAGCTCGACGGAGTGACTAACGCGGCGCTTGTAAGCTACAACGGCGAATACATGTCCTGAGGAGGTGCGTCGTGCTAGGAACCAAAACCGCGGATCGCATTGCAATTGCCGCAATAGCTGCTGCGCTTGCAGTCTGCCTGCTGCTGAGCGTATTCTCCGGCACGGTGTTTGCCGGAGCAGACGGCGGAGTTTCCATGCAGTACGAGAGCAGGCTTTTTGACCACGACAGCATAATGACGGTGGATATCCTTATGGACGAGGACGACTGGCAGGATATGCTTGACAATGCCGCCGCCGAGGAATACAGTAAATGTGATGTGGTAGTGAACGGAACGACGTTTTACAGCGTTGCCATACGGCCTAAGGGCAACACCAGCCTTTCCTCCATCGTGAACGACCCCACCACCGACCGTTACAGCTTCAAACTGGAGTTCGACCACTATATCGACGGTCAGACCTGCTTCGGTCTGGATAAGCTGATACTTAATAACAACTATGCCGACGCCACCAACATGAAAGAGGCGATAGCCTATGATATGTTCGCGTACCTCGGTGCCGACTGCTCCCTTTACAATTATGCGAAGATATCGGTAAACGGCGAGTACTGGGGAGTGTACCTTGCGCTCGAGGCGGTAGAGGACAGCTTCATTATGAGAAACTACGGCACTGAAAGCGGTGCGCTTTACAAGCCGGACTCCATGCAGATGGGCGGCGGAGGCAAAGACGATAAAAAGCAGGATAACGCTGAAATGCCCGATTTCGGGGACTTCACGCCCCCGGAGCAGACCGACGGCGATAACGGCTTTGGAAATTTCACACCTCCAGAGAAATCGCAGAACGACGAGGACAGCGCTGAGAACACCGACCAGCCGAACGATACGAAACAGAACCGCGGCGGTATGCCCGGCGGAGGTTTTGGAAGTTCCGGCGGCTCTGATCTGAATTACACGGACGACGAGCTTGACAGCTATTCTGATATCTGGGACGGGGAAGTGAGCAGTACCAGCAAGTCGGATCACAAGCGCGTGGTTGAAGCGCTGAAAGCAGCCGCAGACGGCACTGAACTTGAAAAGTACCTTGATATCGACAATTTGCTGAAATATATGGCGGCGCATGAATTTGTCGTCAATCTCGACAGCCTGAGCGGAAACATGGCGCATAACTATTATCTGTATGAGAGCGGCGGAAAGCTGAACATTATCCCATGGGACTATAATCTTTCGTTCGGCGGAATGAACGGAACATCCTCCACCGCTGTAAACGACGCCATAGACACGCCGTTTTCCGGAACGCAGTTCTTTGACGCTATCCTTGAGAACGAGGAATATCTCGCCAAATATCACGAATATCTCCGGATACTCTGTGATGAGTACGTCGTCGGCGGTGTGTTCCAACAGACTTACGACCACATAAGAAGCCAGATAGACGAACTTGTAAACACCGACCCGAACGCGTTTTACACCTATGATGAGTATAACGCAGCGGCTGAAATGCTTGTTCAAGTAGTACAGCTCCGTGCAGAGAGCGTATCCGGACAGCTTGACGGCACGATACCATCAACCGACAGCGCACAGACATCATCGGACGCGCTTATCGACACCTCCGGAATTGATATTTCCATTATGGGAGGAATGGGCGGCGGTGGCGCGCGTAATGAGAACGCCGCTCCCGGAAATAAGAACGACGATTTCGGCGGATTTCCGGGAAACCCGCCGGATGGAGTGCAGACCCCGCAGGACGGCGAAAACCAGACTCCGCCGGAGCTTCCGGACACCTCCGCAGACGGCAGTACATCAGTTTCGCAGGGCAGTTCTCAGGATACCAGACCGCAGGGCGGTGGCGCATTTCCCGGCATGGAACTCCCCGCGAACGCCATAACTGGCGGCACTGAAAGCGCTCCGCAGACATCGGAGGAGCAGTCCACGTCAGAAGCGGAAGCCGCTGCGAATGACCGAAGTAACTTTCGTCCCGGCGGATTCGGCGGAAACGGACAGCAGAATTTCCCGGTCAGCAGTACCGATACAGCAAGCACCGGGAACTCAGATGGAATCGTTACTCTGCTCGTCAGCGCGGGAGTTATCGTGGCAGGACTTGTGTTTGCTGCATTATTCAGAGCAAATCGCAGATAACAAAATCTCAGCATTCCGTAGGGAGTACGGAGATTTCTAAGCGTGCGTATAAAATCGCATTAAGGCGACAGTATAAAAATGACCCGGCGCATTTAAGCGCCGGGTCGTATTGGCTATGTTTTCAGAGGTTATTTCCCGTCACAACGCTATCCGTCTGAGTAGCACGGAACATATTTTTTGTAAAGTCATCAGATGTCCGGTCCCTTTACGGGTTTCTGTGCGTTTATGAAGTTTTCTGCACAAAGACCATTTATATTATTTTACGCTAACCTGCTTCTTGTCAAGGGTTGATTTTTAATAATTGTTGTGGTATAATTGACTTATCGCCAAATCTGTTATCATAAAACCATGGCATTCAAGAATAGACAAATCTGCTGGTTTGTCTGCTGAGGACGATAATATGGACAGAAAATATTTATTACTTCTCGCCAAGGAATTCCCAACGATAGACAGCGCAGTGAGTGAGATTGTGAATCTCTCCGCGATACGCAGCCTGCCCAAGGGTACGGAGTACTTTTTCAGCGATATCCACGGCGAGTACGAAGCGTTCCTGCATATGCTGAAAAGCGCTTCCGGAATTATAAAGAACAAGATAGACATAACACTCGGAAAATCCGTTTCCGGAGCTGAGCGCGAGGCTCTGGCGCATCTTATCTACTACCCGGAAAAGCAGCTGAAAAATCTGCGTATAAAGGGCGAACTGTCGGACGAGTGGCGCAGACTGACGATATACCGTCTGATACTGGTGTGCGAAGCGGTGTCTGCTAAATACACGCGCTCCCGCGTACGTAAGCGTATCCCGAATGATATGGTGTATATTCTGGACGAGCTGCTGAACGTCACCGACGACGTAGTCAAGGAATATTACTATGATGAGATAATTACGACCATACTTGACACGGGCATCGCTGACCGGTTTATAAAGTCACTGTGTGAGCTTATCCAGTCGCTTGCCATCGATAAACTGCACATTATCGGCGACATTTTCGACAGGGGTCCCAGAGCGGATATAATCCTTGACGAGCTGATGAAAATGCATGACGTGGATATCCAGTGGGGCAACCACGATATCTCCTGGATGGGCGCCGCTTCCGGAAACCGGGCGCTTATCGCGAATGTAATACGTATCTCCATGCGGTACAATAATTTCGATGTGCTGGAGGACGGATACGGACTCAATCTCCGGGCGCTCGCCGTGTTCGCCGGGGAAAACTATAAGGACGACGAGTGCGCGCTCTTTATGCCGCAGACCCTGGACGACAATATCTATGACCCGGTGGATACGAAGCTTGTCGCGAAGATGCACAAGGCAATAACGGTCATTCAGCTTAAGCTGGAGGGACAGCTCATTGAAAATCACCCGGAATGGGAAATGGATAAGCGCGACATATTCCGCATGGTGGATTTTGATCGCGGGACAGTGATCATCGATGGCAGGGAATACGAACTGCTCGACAGGAATTTCCCAACGGTATGCCACGAAGATCCTCTCGCACTGACGAACGCCGAAAACGAGCTGATGTCAGTGCTGGAAAATTCGTTCATGCACAGCGAACGGCTCAATTCCCACATTCGGTTTCTGTATTCCAAAGGCTCGATGTACAAGACGATAAACGGAAACCTGCTGTTTCACGGCTGTATACCGCTAGACGAGAACGGCGGTCTGCAGAGCGTGAACATCGCGGGTAAGCATTATTCCGGAAAGGCGCTGCTGGATAAACTTGATGAAATAGCGAACAGGGCGTATTTCATGCAGTCCGGCGATGAAAAGAAATACGCCGCCGATTACATGTGGTATCTGTGGAGCGGAGCATGTTCGCCGCTCTACGGCAAGGATAAAATGGCGTTCTTTGAGCGGTACTTCCTTGACGACAAGGCGCTCCAGAAAGAGAACTACAATGCGTATTACCATTTCTCGGAGCAGGCGGAGGTATGCGGCAGGATACTGGAGATGTTCGGGCTTGATCCGGAAAAGGGGCATATAATCAACGGTCATGTCCCCGTAAAGATAAAGAACGGCGAAAGACCCGTAAAGGCGGGCGGCAGGCTGTTCGTAATCGACGGCGGTATCTCAAAGGCGTACCAGAAAGCGACTGGAATAGCTGGTTACACGCTGATATACGATTCGCACAGTCTTAATCTGGCGGAGCACAGACCGTTTATAGCCGGGGAGAGCGAGCATACTCCGGAAATACATCTGGTCGAAAAGCTTGACCGCCGCGCGAATATCTCTGATACCGACAAGGGCGCGGAGCTTCTGGAGCAGATAAACGACCTGCGCGAGCTGCTCAGGGCATATCGCTCCGGAGAGATCAAGGAAAGCGGAAGATAACGGACTGCCGGAGCACAGGGGGAACTAGCTATGAGTATGGAAAAGGTACGGATACACTATGTTTTTTATGGGACAGTACAGGGCGTCGGATTCCGGTATAAGGCGTGCTACAGCGCCAAGAGCCGCGGCGTGACCGGCTGGGTGCGGAATTGCAGCGATGGCACAGTCGAGATGGAGGCTGAGGGATATCCAGCCGACATCGCAGCCGTTATCCGCGAGCTTGACGAGCATTCCTGGGGGAATATCGAGCGCGTAGAGTCGCAGAATATCCCGACTGAGGGCGGCTACGGCTTTGAGATAAGGTAATAAGAGTAATACCGCACATTACTGGTGCGGTATTACTTTTTAGACTTTTTCCGAGTATAGTCTATTTGTTTTGGCGGATTTGATATCAGCAGCAGTGCTCAGCTTCTTGACAGAAAAATCCTGCTATGCTATAATGAAATATGGTGTTTTCAAGAAAAATGGCTTTATGTAACGTGGGTAAATTAAATGGAAATGAAGGCAAGTCCACTGGCAGGCTGTTGAGTCTGTTCCTGGCAATATGTATCACGATACACCAAAAATAAGCTACAGTGGATCTGCTGTGCCGATTTTTGTGTCCGGAGTATTTGTGGCTAAAAAAAGTTGAAAGATACGAAGATGTATGCTATAATTAATTTGGTAAAACCAATATACTGCCTGGCTCCATAAATAAATAATACCCTGATCCATTCAGATATTCATGGATTTTTTTGAACATTTTGCTTGCGTTCCGCTGGTCGGAGGGATAGCGTTTAAGTTCCGGCAGCATAACGCTCGGCGGCGTGGATATCCGCGAAATACCGCTGAAACGGCAGAACTCATTTCTTGTGTATATTCGTTTCAAGTATAATACTAATGCAAGATATGTGTGGCGATTTAATCATAGGGTGTTTCAGATTGAAACGTTGACTTTTTATGGTTCATGTGTTATAATTACCACGGAAATAAATCCGAAAAATCAGTGGCACGCCAGAGGAGATGATGGAAATATGGACAGGACTTCTGATAATACTGCGTTCTTCCATCTTCCGGGTTTGTTTGAGTTTTACGAACTGTACAGCGTGTTCCTGCCGGTTTTCCGTGAACACCGGGAATACTTCTATGACTGGTGTGAAATAGGCTCCGTGTATGGCGCTCCGGCGGATTGTGTCTGGGGCGGAGGGCGCGTGGGCTTCGGCGATCACGACCCGCGTGAGGTCATGGCGCTTATGCAGGAATATAATATCTCGTCCCGTCTGACGTTCAGTAACTCCCTGCTCCGGGAGGAACATCTTTCGGACAGGAAGTGCAATGCGCTCTGCGAGCTGTTTAGTACAGGCGGAGAACCGCATAACGGCGTTATTATCCACTCCGACCTGCTTCTGGAATATCTGAGGAGGAACTATCCGGAATTGTATTTCGTGTCCTCCACAACAAAGGTGCTGACGGATTTCCCGATGTTCCTGGACGAGCTTGACCGGGAGGAGTTCCTTTACGTCGTGCCGGATTTCCGCCTTAACAAGCAGTTGGATAAGCTGAGCGTGTCCCAGAAAAATAAAGTGGAATTTCTGTGCAACGAATGCTGTTGGTTCGGCTGTACGGACAGAAAGCGCTGTTACGAGAACGTGAGCCGGAAAAATCTCGGAGAAAACTGTCCCGACCACCGCTGTAGCGCTCCGGACTCCGCCAGCGGCTATATGTTTTCCAAAGCAATGGAAAATCCGGGGTTCATCGGTACGCAGGATATTCAGAGTATTTACCTGCCGATTGGCTTCACTAATTTCAAGATAGAAGGCAGGGGACTTGGCAGCGCCATGATTCTGGAATTTCTTCTTTATTACATGACAAAGCCGGAGTATCATATACACGTAAGGGAAAAGATATACCTTGACAGCATGCTCGACTTGTTTTGAGCGCATTGCGAACAGAAAACGGAGGACTTGAAATGAAAGAAATAAGATGGGCGGTCCTTGGTACTGGAGTTATAGCCAATGAGATGGCAGCCGCATTGAA
>CAKSHT010000099.1 GCA_934457235.1 uncultured Oscillospiraceae bacterium | reverse complement strand
GAATTATCGTCCAGATAGTTCCCTACACCGGGAAAACTGTAAAGGACGTAAAGCTGTACCTTTCCAGCAGGAGCGGAGCCTGGGAGGACAAGCTCATCAAGGAGCTTTCCTTTACCGACAATGCTGATTCCGTAATAATGGGAGACCTTAGGGACAAGTTTGACAACAGTCTGTTCGCGGACGCAAATCTCAAGGTCGTTATCGGCGAGGGCAGCGACCAGATATACTACTCTCATATAAAGGTAGACAGCCTTTCGGACAAGCACCCCTATGACGAGTGGATCACAGAAACTGATACAAAAGGCAAGGATGTAAAGGTTTTCTATGCCAGAAATTACGATAATGCTTCCCCGGACTTTTACGAGGGACTGCTCAATTGGTATGTAGGCGACTTTGAGGGGAAATTTGTTACCGATATCTCATTTACGGTCGATATAACCGGCGACATGTCCTTTGTGGTATACGACCAGATCAATGGTGAACGCGACATTGCGTCCGGAATTCTCAGCAAATCCGGTTCGTATACCGGACCTATTGCTTCAACGAATGTCGGCAGTAATGTAGAAGTGAGCGTAATCAAGGCAGAGCCGGGCTCCAAGATGGTTCTCAGCTATATGAATATGGATTCCATCGACTATGCAGGCGAAGTTGACGAGAGCATTGACACCTCCGTTCCCTACACGCTGAAGAATCTTTCAAAATACGGCCATCAGTACGACGTGAGCATGCTCCCGGCTGTGGACGGCAAGTTCGTTTTCGAGTTCGAACCGTTCGACGATAAGGACTACAACACGATATACCTTTATAACTACGGCTACGGTTACGGCAACAATGACGTTTACACCAAGACCCCTGTAAAGAAGGGCGAGACCACCGCTGAACTCACAGTCACCGCAGACGAAATGGAGATACTCCGCAACCGCACGGTAACGTTTGATGTTCAGAACCTCAAGGTGACAAAGGTTTCTTTCGTGGCAACTCCCCGCGACCCGGAGAACTTCCAGTACGGCGATAACAAGTGCAGTGTTACGCTGAACGACAAGCAGAAGTATTTATACATTCCTGCAAGCGCATTTGAAAAGCTTTCCGGCAGTGGGTCTGATCCTGTTACCATCACTTTCGAAACCGACAGCAGCGTATCCGACCCGTGGGTACAGTACAGATTCGGCACGACCGAGCTTCACAAGATAACTGCCGTTGAATCCGTAAAGGGCAAGACCACATTCAAGGCAAGCATTTCAGAGAATGTGAGCGAAGTACAGAAAAAGGGTCTGTACATTTACGGAAACGGAATCACCATCACTAATGTGAACATCGACAAGGGCAATCCCTGGACCGGCGGCGACGGCTCCGACTATGTAGACCTCACCGCGGACGAGATAAAGGACGTGGAGCTGATAAGCGCCCCCGAATCCGAGAGCGCATACACCACGACACTTAACGGCTTCGGCGTGAACAAGATGTACTCCCAGAAGAACGAGCTTGGCAACGGCAAGTACAATCAGCGCTTCCTCATGCAGGTAAAGACCGAGGACGTTGCGGATATTGAAAGCTACAGCATAATCGTAAGCAACGGCGACAAGCACGTCAAGATAAACTGCTACGGTCTTTCTTCTTCCATCACCATCAACGGAAACAGCATAAAGGCTGACGAGGGCTGCGTATTCCTCTCCGCTGCTGTAGTCGATGTGAACGACGACATTGACCTCAGCTATTCCGAATTTATGTACGACTAAGGAGGCAGTTTAATGAAACGTGAATATACAAAGCCTGAGGTCGAGATAACCAGGTTCACTACTGAGGATATCATTACGACAAGCTCAAACTCCACTACCAAGCTCCCCATTGATGATGACAATACTACAGTTATCGACGGCAGCATTTTCAATTAAATCGGTTGACCGATAATAACACGAACTCCCCGGACTGCAAAGACCGGGGAGTTTTCATATTGAGATCCCCGGAGCATGTTACTGCTCCGGGGAATGCTGTTCAGTAAGCGGTTTCAGACGTTATACCCAGTCAAGGTCATTAAAATCCTTTGCGCCGGTGTTATCAAGGTCGGATTTGGTTTCCATTCCGCTGTTTGTGCTGCTGGTTGTGATTATATCCTCGGTAGTGAATCTGGTTATCACTATTTCGGGCTTGGTGTATTCTTTCATGCGTACCTCCTTACTCTTCCGACTCGCTCAGGATAATGGAGGTGTATTCGATGGAAACGCCCTCCGGAATATTTATCACAGCAAACGCGAGCAGCTTTTCACCCTCGCCCGCCGAAATAACGCTGCCGATGGCGGATACGTTGTCATAGCATACGGTGGTCATGATGGTCGCTACCTGGTTGGTATCCAGTCGCTTGATTGTGATGTAGGCTACCATTTTCTTTCCGCTGCTGAGAACGGATCTTTCGGGTACTGACATGACAAACCGCGTATCGTATACATTTTCGTCCGGATTCTTTTCGCTGGGTTTAACGCCGGTGGTCTGTGCGTTGGTAACGTTGAGCCTGGGATTTTCGATAGCCGGCGGGATATAATCCGCGGGCTTATCCGCAGGAGCGTCTATCTTATCCTCGAATTTCGGGGAGATGATGGATATCTGATAATCAACGCTGTCACCCTCCTTCGGCTCCCAGAGCTGAACTGACAGATTCTTTTCGCCAAGCTCCTTTACGGTCTTGCAGTTCCAGTACTTCATCAGCTCGCCCGCGCGGATATGGATATTGAAGTCGCGTGCGGGGAACTGGTACGCAAAGCCCTTGCTGTAATCGCCGTCATTCTTGCTGATTACGAGACTTGCCCACTCGTCGTAGTAAGTCTTGTTGTACTTCATCTTGAAGATGATGACGTCGTCCTCGGTCTTGAGCCAGCTCGGATCGATGGCGGCGATGGTGATATCAAGCTGCTCTGGATCCCATTCAGCCTTACTGAATATCTTGGTACCCTCTTCCATGACTTCGCCCAGACCGTCGTACTTGATGTCGTCCTCATCGTCTTCCACGGTGTCCATGTCGTTGATGTATATCTTCTCGGTTTTCTCGGGGTCAAGGCTGCGGATAGTTTCGTTTACCGCCTGCGTCCTGCCGTCGGGGAGTTCTGCTATCTTCGGGAAAACTGTCAGCCCTATCTCCTCGATGATGAAATCGTCATAGGCTGCGCTTATATCGTCGGTATCAAGTGCAGCGATATCATCAAAGGATACCAGGTCGCCGCGCCACCAGTCCTCCTGCGCGCCGTTCTTCAGATGAAGCCATATCGCATAGCTGAAAGCGTCCTTGCCGACATTAAGGGAGTCCTTGGTGTATACCGGCTTTCCGGACGAGGAAACGGTCTTGACGGTCTGCTTCAGCTCTTTCACGGTGGTCTTTCCCGTGGTTATCCCGGAAACGGAAGCGGCGGGGATATCCGCGTTAGCCATAGTGCCGTTGTGCCACTCGTTGCGGTAGCAGTACATTACGATAGCCCCGGTGGGCGAGGGTACGGTCACTTCTCTGCGGGTGTCCTCTGCGGTCTGGATAGTGATTGTGTCGCCGTCTTTGAGGTTTCTTACCTTTTCGCTGACTGCCTGATTCTTGCCCTCGGATTCAACGTACTCCATTTTCGGGCGGATAGTGACGTTTATCTCGCCGATCTTATCGTCCCTGCTGCCGGAGTAGTAGTTATCGCTGTCGATAGCAAGGAATCCGCCGTCCTTATAGGATACGGTGTCGTTCGTGCAGCCCCAGTACTCGTTTCCGTTACCATCCCTGCCCATGAAACCGATGTTCATTTCAAATCCGTCGGCACCCAGACCGAGGGAATCGCTGACGTACTTCCCGGCTGGCAGATCTGCGCCCTTGAACGTGTCAAGCAGGTCGCCGTAAGTCTTTACATTGAACTGGTCGGTAACATTGATTTCGTAGCTTGCATTCACACCGATGGTGTTATCGTCGGTGTGAGCGTCCATGCTGATGTTGATCGGCAGGTCGAGGGTAAGTTCGGCGGTGGCGCGGGTGTCCTCAGCAAAACCGACTGCTTTGACCGTAATGTTTACGTCGGTGTCGCCGCCCTGGATAGTCAGCTTGCTCCTGCCGACAAGCTCAGAACCGGGAACGGTTATGCTGAACTCAGCCCTGCTGTCGTCATAGGACATGCTGTATGTCGGATCTTCCCAATCTTTGTCATTCAGAATGACGCTGAACAGCCTGTGTCCGTTTTCAGCTCCATCGGGCGCCGGGCAGGATATCACCAGGCTGGAAGCCTCGGTTGCTGTGCCCGCCTTGCTGAGATCGACCTCAAAATCAGCCCAGCTTGCTACAGCTGTGCCGTTTTCGAGCGTAACATCCACGGCTCCCGCAGAAACCTGGCAGACTATCGCCGAAGATACAGCCATAATCCCGGCGGTCATGCCGGTCAGGAATTTTCTGATCTTCATATAATTCCTCCTTTAATGAATAACAGCGCTTATACGCTTTTAATAATTATAGCACAAAGGTGGAATTAATTGGTATGCAAAACTGCATTATTTGGGGGATTTACGTAAAATCGCCGTTATTTGCCCGACATCGCCCGGTAAGCCATCTCTGCCGCATCAGCTGAAATATTGCAGCCCATTCGCCAGACCGGGACGTTAGTAGTTACCACATCGAGAAGCTCCAGCAGAATGCTCATGCGCTCGCCGTCTGAGGGACGAAGCGTCTGGTCGAGCAGGGCGAACACCGATTTCTCCGTTGGCAGCGGCTCAATGAAGTTTTCCGGGCTGCGTTCCAGAACGCATATCCCACGCAGCGGGACGCGCATGTTCAGATTAATGTCGCTCTTGCCGCTCCAGGGAGTTCCGCAGGCGGTAACTGAGCCGTTATCCACCATGATGGCGGGCTTGTCGTCGTTGAGTATCTGCGCACGCTCGCCGAACGTTTTCAGCCAGAGCGCGGTGTGTGTGGATTTCCCGGTGCCGCTGGGCGCGGAAAACAGGTATGCCTGTCCATCCATCACTACGGCGCTGGAATGAAGCATGAATCCTCCGAAACGCAGCAGCGAATAATAGAACTCCTCCGCCGTGGATATTATCTCGCACTCGTCGTCCGTAAGTCCGGTCTGAGCCGATTTCAGGCGCACGGCGCTTTCATAGGAATATGGTATCGTTATCGCCGGGGGAACTTCCCGGTCGCTCAGATATTTTTCCGCACGGGCTGTCATCGTCGGACAGCGGAAGTCGCAGGATACGGATAAATCACAGATATTGTACAGTTTTTTCATAATCCCTCTCGATCTCATTTCATGATAAGTCAAGTATATCTGCAATTGTAGTGATTGTCAAGCGATGAGCATAAATTCTATTGAAACGATAATTGCTGCGGTGTTTTTTTGTGCACAATTGTCCTTAAATAATGCAGGATCATCGTATTGACATTACATCAGCGATTGTATATAATAAGTATATAACATTTATGGAATGAGGTATTTTTATGAAAATAAAGGATGGTTTCATACTACGTAAGGTCGGCGGGCAGAATGTTGTCGTTGCTATCGGCGCGGCAAGCCGTGATTTTAACGGAATAATAAGGCTCAACGAAACTGGCGCGTTCCTGTGGAGTCAGCTCTCCTCCGAAAAAACTGAACAGCAGCTCTGCGACGCGCTTCTCAAAGAATACGAAGTTACTGCCGGGCAGGCCGCAGCCGATGTCGCCGAGTTCATCGGTACGCTGAAAAATGCGGCGCTCCTTGTCTGAGCAGGAGCTTTTCCGGCTCGCGGACTACGCCGATACTATCCGCGAAGTGCTGGACAGCGGCGGCGAGTTCACGATATTCCCGCGCGGGACGAGCATGCTCCCGCTAATCGTGCAGGGTCGTGACAGCGCCGCGCTTGTGAAATCAGAGCGGTTCAGTACCGGGGATATCGCGTTCTATCAGCGGACCGATGGTCAGTACGTCCTGCACCGGATAATCGCCGTGAATGACGGAACATTCACTATGTGCGGCGACAATCAGCTCACTCCGGAATACGGGGTAAAGCCGGAGCAGCTCATAGCATGGGTAGCGTACATCACCCGAAAGGGAAAGAAGATCGCGCCCGGAAATCCGGCGTACAGGCTGTACGTTCTGCTGTGGCGCAGCTTTTTTGTACGCAGGGTGTATTTCAAATTACGGAGGGTATTTAATGGCGGTAATTAAGGCGGACAGGTCGGATAACGCCGCGCTCTCCTGGCTGTTCGGACGGACTAAAGGACGCCGCGCGGCTCTTGCTGCGATAATCGCCGGAAATGCCGTATTTGCGGCGGCAGGAGCGGCGTTCTCGCTTCTGTGCCGTGGGATCATCGACAGCGCGGTATCCGGTGACAGAAATGGCATACTCGGCTATGCGGCGGGGCTTGGCGGATTCGTGCTGTTACAGCTAGTACTGCGGCTTGTGTGCAACAGCCTTTCGGAATACGTCCGTGCCGGACTGGAAATGGACATGCGCGGAAAGCTGTTCGGGAAGCTGCTTTCCGCTGAGTTGGGCTCCGTCACGAAATATCACAGCGGCGAGCTGCTCAACCGCATGTTCTCCGACGTGAAGATCTGCGCGGACGGTATCGCGGATATTCTCCCTGCGGCGGTGAACATGGTGACCAGGCTGCTGTGCGCAGGAGTTATCATGGTGTTCCTGGAGCCGTGGTTTGCGGTGCTGTTCGTTGCGGCGGGTGCGGTTATTTTCGCAGTCACGCGGTTCTTTCGCGGACGGCTGAAAGGACTGCACAGGCAGGTGCAGGAGAAAGAGGGCGTGGTACGCTCGTTCTTACAGGAATCGCTTGAAAGCGCCGCGGTCGTCAAGGTTTTCGGCGCGGAACAAAAGATGCTCCGCCGGAACGACAGCAATCAGCGGGAGCACTATAAGATACGCATGAAGCGCCGTGCCATCGGGATAATATCCGGCGCGGGATTCGGGCTGGTATTCCAGGCGGGGTACGTCCTGGCACTGGTCTGGGGAGCTTTCGGGATATTCTCCGGCGGCATGACCTACGGCACGCTGACGGCGGTGTTACAGTTAGTAAATCAGATACAGTCGCCGTTCGCGGGGCTGTCGTCGCTGTTCCCGCAGTACTACGCAATGCTGGCTTCGGCTGATCGCGTTATAGAACTGGAATCCCTCCCGGAGGAACAGAAAGCCGCCAGAACGCTTAGCTACGCGGATTTCCAGCGCCTGGAGGTCAGCGGTCTGCGCTTCGCGTACGGGGAAAAGGACGTCATCTCCCGCGCGGATTTCACGCTGAATCGCGGCGAGACCGCGGCGCTGACCGGGATTTCCGGCGGCGGCAAATCCACGCTGTTCATGCTGCTTCTCGGCGCGTACATACCGAATGAGGGCGCGATACGGTTTTCCGGAAGCTCCGGGGAGTACTCTCCCGGACAGGAAACGCGGGGTATCTTTGCGTACGTCCCGCAGGGCAACTGCCTGTTTTCCGGGACTATCCGTGAGAACATCGCGTTCCTGAGCGATGGAGAAATATCCGACGAAGCGGTGATGAAAGCCGCGCGTACCGCATGCGCCGAGGAATTCATCGCGCAGCTCCCGCAAGGGCTTGATACGCGTATCGGCGAGAACGGACACGGGCTGTCGGAGGGGCAGGCGCAGAGGATAGCAGTCGCGCGGGCTTTGTACAGCGGCGCGGGATTCCTGCTTCTGGACGAAGCTACGTCAGCGCTGGACGAGCAGACGGAGCGCAGGCTTCTGGAGAACATCTCCGCGATGGACGGCAAAACGGTGCTTATAGTCACCCACCGCCCGGCGGCGCTTGAAATATGCGACAGGAAATTCACACTGACTGACGGGGTAATAACGGAACATGACTGATTATGAGTATCTGATAGAACTGCTGAGATCCACACTGCACGGACAGCAGGCTCCGGAGCTTCCGGAGGAATGCAGCTTTGCCAGGGTGCTCACGCTCGCGGAGCAGCACAGCGTCGCAGGAATGGCGTACTACGCCGCGGAAGCGCTGAAATCTCCGCCAATCGGGCAGACTGCGGCGGCATGGCGGCAGATACGCGACAAGGCTCTTGTAAAGGACATCACCCAGCAGGCCGAGCTTGAAGCGATAAGCGCGGCGCTGACGGCAGGAGGAGTGCGTTTTCTGCCGCTCAAGGGCTGTATAATAAAGG
>CAKSHT010000098.1 GCA_934457235.1 uncultured Oscillospiraceae bacterium | reverse complement strand
CCAGAAAAGCCAGAATTCCCGCCCCACTCCGGGGCGGGAAAGGAAAATTGCTATATTTGCAAACGAATGTTTGCAAATATAAAGAAAGGAGGCCGTATTGCGATTACCGTGAAGCTAATTCAGGGTGTTCGTAATACGACCCCTCTCAAAGAGTGAGTCAATTTAAAACCTTCTCTATAAGTCTGAAGGAATAACGCTTTTAATCAGCATCTTTACCTGACCGAAACGGTGAGCCGGAACGGGAACCCGCAAGGTTTACCATGTCGCGTCACGCTAGTAACCGATCTCTGTGCGTTGCTTCAGACTGCATTCTTCCGGAATGCAGCGGCTTTGCCTGCGCAAAGAAACCATGCTCCGCCGGACCTCTGCTCTGTGGCGAGCCTCGTAACTCACACCGCCCTGCGCCGTGACCCGTCTGCTGGACTCTGCAGAAAGGCTGTGATAGCTGATTCCGTGTGTACTCGGAAATCAGGCGCATAAAATGCGAAAAACGACCCATCACCGACATCGCGTCGGACAGCCGCGCCGAAACGCCGCTATAATACAAACACACCGCCGTCCTGCGGAAGCACCCGCCGACGATATGCCGGAACTCCGCCGCTTGCGAAATTTACCGTCAACGCTCCCGATAGCGGACTGCAAAAGACACTTACAGCTTTATTCATCTTTATTTTATCGCATTTCGCTCGAATTGTCAAGGGCTTTTGCCAAATTTCCCCGACAAATCCACAAAAACCGTCAAAAAAACTCTCAGAACGATATCAGCTCCCCCAGTACGCCGACCAAATACATTCCGAAACTCATTCTGCGTACGTCGTTTTTCGCCACAATATCCGATTTATACACCTCCACGCCGTCCAGGGTCACGAGATATTCTCCCAGGAACTGTCCTTTTTCCACCGGCGCCTCCGCCTTTTCAACGAACGTGTACTCATACTTTACGCTCCCCGAACGCCCTTTTTTTATAATGCACCCGCCATAGCTCTCCACCATCGGCTGAACTGTCGAAAATTCACCGCGCTCCACTGGTATCGGCTTTAACTCCCGGATGTCCACCTCCGGTGTGAACCTCTCAAACCCGGAAAATCCGTAATCCAGCAGCTCCTCTGCCCTGTCGAATCTCGCCGGATCCTCCCCGCAGCCGAGAACCACCGCCACCAGACGCATTTCACCGCGCTGCGCACACGCCGCCAGACAGCAGCCAGCGCCGTCCGTCGTGCCGGTTTTTCCGCCAAGGATACCATCGTAATACCGCACCAGCTTGTTCGTGTTGAGCAGCTGAGTTTCGCCGCCACGCAGATAGTCGAGCCAGGTCAGCAGCCACCCGCGGTAGTATTCCTTTTCCATCAGTTCCGCCGTCATCACCGCGATGTCCTCCGCCGAAGAATAGTGTCCCTCATCGTCGAAACCCACGCACCCGGTGAATTTTGTGTTTTTTAGACCCATTTTCCTTGCGCGCTTGTTCATCAGCTTCACGAATCCCGCTTCACTGCCCGCAGTGTGTTCCGCCAAAGCTATGCACGCGTCGTTCGCGGAGCTTACTATCACCGCCTCTAGAAGCTCCGCCGCCGTCATCTCCTCACCCGCGTTCAGCCATATAACAGAGCCTTCCGCCGACGAAGCGTACGACGAAGCCTTTACACTGTCCGTCAGCTGTAATTCGCCAGAGTCAATGAAATCTGCCAGAACCAGCAGCGACATTACCTTTGTTATAGAAGCCATCGGGAGCTTCTCCTGTGCGTTTACCGAATACAGTATCTGCCCGGTCTCCGCCTCCATCAGCACCGCCGACCGGGGAGCGCCCTCCGGCTGACTCTCTGCGCCGCTCTCGGCGCATGCCGTCCCCGGCGTCATCAATAACGCCGCGCATACGATAATACACAAAATACGCCTGAATTTTTCCACAATTATTCCCCCTCCGTTGAAAACTCCGGACTACCTATATACTAATATGCACGGCTATGAAAAAAATTCAGAATATTTGCGATAACCCCTTGACAAAATAATGATACTGGTGTATAATACAGTCAAACAATTGAACATTTGTTCAAATGATAAGATAACAAAGGAGGCACACCCGATGGATAACGATGCCCCGCACTGCGATTTCATGTGCGTCCACGCTGATACGGTGGACAGGATAAACAGCACGATGCCCGACGAGGATCAGCTGATAGACCTTTCCGAGCTTTTCAAGGTATTCGGCGACTCCACACGTATAAAGATACTGACGGCGCTGAGCCACGGAGAGCTTTGCGTATGCGATATGTCAAAGCTTGTCGGAATGACCTCCTCCGCGGTGTCGCACCAGCTCAAGATACTCCGCAGCAGCAAGCTTGTGAGCTGCCGCCGCGATGGAAAGACAGTATTCTACAGCCTCGCGGACGACCACGTGAACACGATACTCCGCCAGGGGCTGGAGCATATATCCGAGCCAGCTTCCAACACAGCGGAAGCATGACAAACGGATGTTGATTACAGGAGGTTTTATGGATTTCTGGGATAAGATTGCCGGGGTCTACGACCTGGCGGAATGCTTCAACGGAAGCGTATATAAAGAGATGGCGGACACCACAATGCGGCTGACGCCATCCGGCGCAAAGGTACTGGACTGCGCGGCGGGCACCGGTGAGCTTTCGTTCGCCGCTGCAAAGAACGCGGAAAGCGTCGTCTGCACCGACCTCTCAAGGAACATGCTGAAAACCGCGCAGCGAAAGGCGCGCGCCCTGGGCGTGGATAACATCGCCTTTGCCGAGCGCAATATATTCGACCTTCAGGACCCGGACGGCACATACGACGTGGTTATCGCCGGAAACGTACTGCACCTGCTGACAAATCCGCAGGGAGCTGTGAAGGAAATGTACCGCGTGCTGAAGCCCGGCGGCAGGCTGCTTCTCCCGACGTTCACATCAAAGAACAAGGGTGGACTGTTCATAGGGATCTGCAAGAAAATGGGATTCGATCCGGAAGCAGAGTACTCCCCCTCCGAGTACAAGAAGATGCTGGAGGGCTGCGGACTGGGCAGGGTACGCACAAAGCTGATACACGGGCTTATTCCTTGCTGCTACGCCGTTATAACCAAGTCTGAAACAGAGAACAACTCTGATAATATCTGAACCGAAAGGAAAAACTACCATGAAAAAGACATTCAAGCTCATCGACCTGGACTGTGCACACTGCGCCGCTAAGATGGAGGAGGCTGTAAAGAAGCTCCCCGGCGTTACAAACGCGTCCGTGAACTTCCTCCAGCAGAAGTTCACGCTGGAAGCTCCCGACGATCAGTTCGACGAGATCCTCAAGGCAGCCGTAAAGTGCTGCAGGGACGTTGAACCGGACTGCACCATCAAGATCTAATTTCATCAACTCTGAGAGGTAACGGCTATGAGTAAGAAACAGAAAAAAATGCTGCTGCGCATAATCATCGCGGCAGTCGTATGGCTGACAGGATTCGTCCTTGAGCACATGATCGACTTCGACAGCGCCGGACGGTTCAGCGTCATGGGTATCATTCATCTGACGATATTCGCAGCCGCTTACCTCATCATCGGCTGGGATATTCTCTGGAAAGCGATACGAAATATCGCGCACGGTCAGGTGTTTGATGAGAACTTTCTGATGTCCATTGCCTCCATCGGCGCAATGGTTATCGGCGAGTACGCCGAGGGCGGCGCGGTAATGATACTGTACCAGATAGGAGAACTGTTCCAGGGCGTTGCGGTCGGCAAGTCCCGCCGCTCCATCGCAGAGATGGTGGACATCAACCCGGAGTTCGCGAATGTAGAGCGTGACGGCGTTGTATCCGAGGTAGACCCCGGCGACGTTGCCGCAGGCGAAACTATAGTAGTACGCCCCGGCGAGCGCGTACCGCTGGACGGCACCGTAATTTCCGGCTCTTCCGAGCTTAACACCGCAGCGCTCACCGGCGAAAGCGCGCTGCGCGCCGTTGCCGAGGGCGATGAAGTGATCAGCGGCTGTATCAACACAAATGGCCTGCTGAAAGTCAAGGTGTCCCGCCCCTATTCCGACTCTACAGTCGCAAGAATTCTCGAACTTGTGGAGAACTCCACCGAGAACAAGGCAAAGACCGAGAACTTCATCACGAAGTTCGCAAGAATTTACACTCCTATCGTTGTTTTTGCAGCCATCGCCCTGGCGATAATTCCGGGACTTATACAGTCCGCCATGAACGGGTTCACTGACCTCAGCGGCTGGATCGGCGAGGACGGATGGGTATACCGTGCGCTGTCGTTCCTTGTAGTTTCCTGCCCCTGCGCGCTGGTGATCTCCGTGCCGCTCTCTTATTTCGGCGGCATCGGCGGCGCCTCCAGATACGGCATAATGATAAAGGGCGCGAACTTCATGGAGGAGCTTGCAAAGGCACAGACCTTCGTTTTCGACAAGACCGGTACGCTTACAAAGGGCAGCTTTGCAGTAACCGAGGTAGTTCCCGATGGAATGTCCGAGAACGAGCTGCTTGGCATATGCGCCGCAGCCGAGACCTATTCCACACACCCCATAGCGCAGTCGATAATCGCCGAGGGCAAGAAGCGCGGAATTACGACTACCGCCGCAGACGCCGAGGAGATCGCCGGCTATGGCGTAAAGGCGACCGTGAACAACTCCACTGCCCTTGTCGGAAACCATCGTCTGATGGAGCGCGAGAATATCCCCACGCCGACCGTGGAAACTCCGGGAACCGTAGTACATTGCGCGATCGACGGCAAGTACGCCGGATATATCGTGATATCCGACGAGATAAAGCCCGGAACTCCCTCAGCACTTGCCGCGCTTAAAAAGCACTGCAATGCAAAGACCGTCATGCTGACCGGCGACCGCCGTGCAGCCGCGGAAGCCGTAGCAAAGCAGGCGGGTATCGACGAATTCCACGCCGAGCTTCTGCCGGACGGAAAGGTATCCCAGGTCGAGGCGCTCTACAAGGCAAAGCCGGAGAACACCACTCTTGTATTCGTCGGCGACGGAATGAACGACGCCCCTGCGCTCGCCCGCGCTGACGTCGGCATAGCAATGGGAGCAATGGGAAGCGACGCCGCCATAGAAGCTGCGGACATCGTGCTGATGAACGATAACATCGAGAGCCTGCCCACCGCCGTACGTATCTCGAAAAAGACCCACGCCATCGTAATGCAGAACATAATCTTCGCAATAGGCGTAAAGGTACTTATCATGCTGCTGACCGCAGTCGGAATAACCAGCATGTGGGTAGCGATATTCGGCGATGTCGGCGTAGCCATAATAGCTATACTGAACGCTATGCGTTCCATGAGAATAAAGTAACTCCGCAAACAAACAATTATCCCCCCGTTCTCCGAGAGAATGGGGGGATATGTCATTTTACCGTAACAACATTCGACCACGCGCCGTAATATGTAACGCCATCTGACTTGAAATACGGACGGACCTTGAATTTCACCGTTGAGCCTACGGAATACTTCGCGGCGCAGGAGAGCTTCCTTACGGTGGTGAGCCTGCGGTATTTCGCGCCGTTCTCAGAGTAGTATATCTGATATCCGTCAGCACCTGTAGACTCTGTCCAGGTGAGCTTCGCGCGATTTTTGGCGCTGGTCGCGGAAAGCTTAACCTTTCCCAGGACTATTTTGAACGTAAGACGCTTTGTTCCGGTGTAGTTCCCTATTCCGGTCACGAAAACATCGGCCGTGCCCGGATTGTAGTTATAACGGTAGTCAACGGTGTAATCCCTGTCCTTTACAAGCTTCCTGCCGCCGTCCTTTACCACAATGTTGGGCTTTATCTCCTCGCCGGTGCAGCGCTTTGCGGATATCCTGCCGAATGTCAGCACTGAGATATCCGGTTTCAGCATTTTTACGGTGTAGTCCTCCCAGCTTCCGTCAATATACTTACCCTTCTTGTTCTGGATAGAGTAGAATATTCTCAGCTGTCCGGCGTTCCTGGCTTCACTCGCAATATCCTCGGCGTAGGGGTCGGCGTCATTGAAGCACACCGCCACAGCGTACCCGCCGTCCTCGGTCACAAACTCCTCGACCATCTCTGCAAACTGCTCTCCGGTATCCTCTACAAATGTGTAAACGAAAAGGTTATCCTCACCACCCGCCGGATCAACGAGATTAAATGTGATATGATAAGCCGCCATCGGAAGCTCAACGTCCTCATCGCGCTCCTCCGAAAAATCGCAGAACCACACCGCCATATGAAGCAGCGCGTCGTCCTCGCCGCTGAAAATGCTGAATTTGTCCTCCGGAACAACAAACACCACCGACGTATATCCCGGTTTGTAGTCAGTGCTGATGAAAACGTCCGGCGACTTTGTTTCAAATCCGGACACCGCAGCCGCCGTATCCTCCGCGAAAGCCGCCGTCGGAGTTACCGCCAGCAAAGCCGCCGCCATAATTCCTGCAAGTATGTTTTTTATCTTCATTACCAGACCTCCATACAATGAATGTTGCCATCATTATACACCATCTGATTTCATTTGTCAATACTATTTACACTTCGCCCAGCGTATCCACGCGTTTTTTCCTTATTCCGCGCATGAAGATAACCGCAATACCTGCCGAAACGCCCTCGGCTATAAGGAACGTCAGCCACACAAGCCACATCATATCCGCGCCATGGTTTATCACTACCTGCGAAAATTCCCACGCCACCGGAAGTACGAAAACAATCTGCCTGCACACCGATATCACCAGTGACTGAAATCCGGACTCCAGCGCCTGGAATATTCCCTGGAACGCGACGTTCGCACCGGCGAATATGAAGCTCAGCGAAACGATCCGCATAGCCCCTGTGCACAGCTGCTGCGTTTCCCCGGAAAGTCCGAAAAGCGCCGGGAACGGTTCTGCCAGTATCTCCATGAGTATAACGCCGAACGCCATTATTCCCAGAGTGTATAGCATTCCGTATTTTATGCCCTGCCTTACGCGGGAGCGGCTGCCCATGCCGTAATTGAACGAAACCACCGGAGTTATTGCGTCCCTCAGCCCGAACGCCGCGAACAAAATGAACTGCTGTATCTTGTAGTAAAGCCCGTAAGCCGTGACCGCGTTCTCGCTTATCTTCACCAGGATTATGTTAAGTCCGTAGGTCATGACGGACATCAGCGCCTGCGCAATGACCGCAGGAAGTCCGATGGAGTATATCTTTCCGATAACGCTGGCGGACGGCTTCATAAAACGCCAGCCGTTGTCTATCTCCTTTATCATTCTCAGATGGAACACGAGCGCCAGCACACAGGATACCACCTGTCCGATGACCGTCGCAAGAGCCGCTCCCACAACGCCCATTTCCGGAAGCCCCAGCCAGCCGTAGATCAGCACCGGGTCAAGGATAATATTAGTGACTGCTCCGGCTATCTGCGCTATCGTCGAAAACAGCGACCGCCCGGAAGCCTGGAGGGTCTTTTCAAACACCGAGAAGAATATCATTCCGAAGCTGAGCGTGCAGCATATTCTGATGTATTCCTCCGCCATCTTAGATATCTCCGGATTGCTGCTCTGCGAGTGAACATATATCCCTGCGCCAAATATACCGAACAGCAGAAACACCAGAAAAATGACCGCCGACAGGAACAGCGTATTTCCGACGGCGCGGCTCGCCATCTCCCGGTCGCCCTGCCCAAGGCTGCGGGACATGAGCGCGTTCATTCCTACACCGGTGCCAATGGATACCGCGACCATCAGCATCTGCACCGGAAACGCGAGCGTCAGCGCATTAAGCGCCTGCTCCCCGCCCACCGGCATATTTGCCACGAAAGCGCTGTCTACGATGTTATATACCGCCTGTAGCATCATCGAAAGTATCATCGGAATTCCCATGCCCAGCATAAGACGTCCGACCGGGGCTGTCGCCATTTTGTTCTTTTCCATGTTTCCTCCCATAAAAAAAGTGCGGCAGATGCGCCCTATCTGGATTTACGCAACTGCCACACGATATTATACTTTATTTAGGGCAACACCGCACAAAGACCATTTATTGGATTTTGCACGTGTCTTGCTTGCATCTTTTCCGTCATCTTGCCCAATTCGTCCTAGCAAGGCGTTAGCCTTGCGTCGCTAGTTGTTGACTTGAAAACGCTATCGCTTCCGTCAACAACTCCTCATTGTACAATCTGACGAAAAATCGAGTTTTGCCAATAAGCGAAGCGTAATATTGGCAAAACTGACTGCGCAATACACGCACAATCTTTGTGCGGTATTGCCTTAG
>CAKSHT010000097.1 GCA_934457235.1 uncultured Oscillospiraceae bacterium | reverse complement strand
GTACTATCGTGTAATCCAGCAGTGAGAACGGGTGCGCGCCTCCCCACCAGCCGGGTGTGTTCGTCGGATAGCGTCCATGGACTGTCCACGCCCAGCCATCGTACTCGTCAAGTCTGTAGAACTCGCCGACGTCCTCAGGGTAGCCGACCGCCTTGAATACACCCATGTTCTTGCCGCTGGAGAAAACGTAAGCGCCGTCGATCTTGTCGTTTATCTTGATAACGCAGCGTGCGACGTAGGTGCGCTCGTCAAGCTGGCTTTCTTCAAGCTTTGTGGGAAGAGGGTTCACGAAGTAGCGCCAGATAAGCGGTTCGTCTGTGATGTTCGGGTGCTTTCTGGTAGGAATGCGCGAGAGGTTGATGACATCAAAGTGTCTGTCGATGAAAGCCTCAGTCTTGATCCTTGCTTCGTTGGAGTCGTAGAAAACGTGGAACGCATACTGATCCTTGTACTCCGGATAGATGCCGTAACCCGCATAGCCGCCGCCCAGACCGTTGGAACGGTCATGCATACAGGCGATGGAATTCACGATCACGCTGCCGTTAGTCCTCCTGCCGCTTCTGTTTATGAAGCCTGAGATGGCGCAGCCTGCAGGGATCCTGGTTTCTCCCTCTTTCTTTAACATAAGCTCACTCCTTAAAATTGACTCAGAAAAACAAGTTCCGGCAGGATAACCGCCGGAATCCGCGTCATTCGGCGCAGCGCTGAGCCGGTTTGTCTTTCGTATTATTGCGGAAGCCGCGGTCGTTCAGTGAAACTTTGTCATCCGCAAAGTTGCAGAAGCTTGTTACGCCGGTTTTTATCGCCGCGAACGCTTGTGCCAGGGCACTAACGTTTTTATCCGTGTTTAATTTACGTCCCTATTATAGCACTAATATCTCCGGTTGTCAAGTAGTTTTTGCAAGTTTTTGAAGTGTGGTCTTTCATTTTTGCACACACTCAGTTACATATTTGTATTATAATTCCGGTTAGTTAAAGCTAATATGGCTCTTACGCAGTCTGTATCGGACGGTATTATCATTGAAAATGTTATTTTTGCAAGAAGCAGTGTTACTGTGTTGCAATATTTTTGTAGAAACAGCCAAAATGCAAAAAATCCCGAAAAACCTGCACAAATTTCAAATAGCACTTGAAAAAAACGCGGAAATAGAGTATAATAGTATAGTATTATTTAATACCAAAGAAAGGAACATCTAATTATGGCAGTCGAATTAAAGACTATACAGCACCTCTGTGAGCTGTCAAAGCTGAATTATGACGAAGCCGGACTTGAAAAAGTCATGGGCGAGATGGGCGACATCATCGACCTGATGGACACGATCAAGAGCTTTGACCTCACCTATGATGATACCAAGGACAACAACAGCATTTCCCTGAACGAAGTACGCGAGGACGTTGCACAGCCGTCATTCCCGACTGAGAAGCTGCTCGCGAATGCAGAGAACGCTGACAATTGCTACGTTGTGCCGAAGGTCGTTGAATAATCAGGAGGTAGTATATGGATATAACCCGTGCAAAGATCCGTGACCTGCGCAAGGCACTGGACAGCAAGGAAATCAGCGCCGCAGAGCTGTGCGGCGAATATTTCAAGAAAATAGAAGACGGCGACGGCAAGGTTCAGTCCTACATCACCGTGACAAAAGACAAGGCTATGGAGATGGCGGCGAACGCCCAGAAGCGCATCGACGCAGGCGAATCCGCGCCGCTCACCGGAATCCCGCTCGCAATAAAGGACAACATCTGCACTGACGGTATCAAAACCACCTGTGCAAGCAAGATGCTGGAGAATTTCATCCCCCCGTATAACGCTACAGTCATTGAAAAGCTGAACGCCGAGGGATACGTGCTTCTCGGCAAGACCAGCATGGACGAATTCGCGATGGGCGGTTCCACCCAGACCTCTGCGTTCGCCAAGACAAAGAATCCCTACGACCTTGAGAGAGTGCCCGGCGGTTCCTCCGGCGGAAGCGCGGCGGCGGTATCCGCTTCGTTTGCGCCTGCCGCTCTCGGAAGCGACACCGGCGGCTCCATCAGACAGCCCGCGTCTTTCTGCGGCGTTACCGGTATCAAGCCGACCTACGGCAGAGTTTCCCGCTACGGTCTGGTGGCTTTTGCAAGTTCCCTTGACCAGATAGGTCCGATAGCATCCGACGCCCGCGACTGCGCGATAATGCTCAACGCCATCTGTGCGCACGACCCACACGACGCCACAAGTTCCAGACAGCCAGTTCCGGATTTCACCGAGAAACTGGGTAAGTCCGTCAGCGGAATGAAGATTGCGATGCCCAAGGAATTCTACTCCGACGACATCGACGATGACGTAAAGGCTTCCGTTATGGCGGCAGCTAAGACCCTGGAATCCCAGGGCGCGAAGCTCGTTGAATGCTCCATTCCCGGACTGAAGTACGCTATCCCTGCTTACTACCTCATCGCCTGCGCAGAGGCCGCTTCCAACCTTTCCAGGTTCGACGGAATCAAGTACGGCTTCCGCGGCGAGGGACGCACATTCGAAGAGCTTATCCGCGACAGCCGCAGCAAGGGATTCGGCGAGGAAGTAAAGCGCCGTATCCTGCTGGGTAACTACGCGCTTTCCTCCGGCTACTACGATGCTTACTACAAGAAAGCGCTCGCCCTCAAGCAGGAGATAATCAAGGAATACAACGATGTGTTCGATATCGCAGACGTTATCCTGACCCCGACTGCTCCTACTCCCGCATACAAGATCGGCGCTCAGGACAGCGACCCGGTAAAGATGTACCTCGCCGATATCTGCACGGTTACAGTAAACATCGCGTCCCTGCCGGGAATCTCAACCACCTGCGGATACACTGCGGACGGACTTCCGATCGGTATGTCCGTAATCGGCAGACGCTTTGACGAGCAGACTATTTTACAGTGCTCCGACGCATTCGAACAGACATTCGCGCCGTCCGCACCGAAGCTTTAAGGAGGTAATGGCATGAGCTCATATTATCCTACGATAGGTCTTGAAACACACGCGGAGCTTTCCACCAACTCCAAGGTATTCTGTACCTGCTCCGCAGAGTTCGGCGGTACGCCGAACTCCAGATGCTGCCCTGTGTGCAGCGGACTTCCCGGAACTCTGCCGGTACTGAACAGAAAGGCAGTTGAGTACATCATCAAGGCAGGCTATGTCATGAACTGCGACATCTCACGCTTCACCAAGTGGGACAGAAAAAACTACTTCTACCCCGACCTGCCGAAAGCATATCAGATATCCCAGATGCCGCGCCCGGTGTGCCTTTCCGGTAACGTAAAGATAAACGTCGGCGGCAAGGAAAAGGATATACGCATCAACCGTATACACCTTGAAGAGGACGCCGGTAAGCTCGTTCACGACGAAGTGAACCGAATCTCCCTTGCGGACTACAACCGTTGTGGTGTTCCGCTCATTGAGATAGTGACCGAACCGGATTTCCATAGCGCTGAGGAAGTCGTAGCATACCTTGAAAAGATAATGCTGCTCCTCCAGTATGCCGGAATATGCGACTGCAAGATGGAGCAGGGCTCTATCCGCTGTGACGTCAATATCTCCATCGCCCCCAAGGGAAGCAATGAACTCGGCACCAGAACCGAACTGAAGAATCTTAACTCCCTCAAGGCGATAGCAAAGGCTATTGAGGTCGAGATCGAGCGCCAGGAAGAACTTCTGGACAACGGCGAAAAGGTTATCCAGCAGACCCGCCGTTTCAACGAGGCTCTCGGCGAAACCACCGCAATGAGAAGCAAGGAGGACGCTCACGATTACCGCTACTTCCCCGACCCGGATATCCCTCCGATAATCTTCACCGAAGATGAACTTGAGGAGATACGCAATTCCATTCCGGAGCTGCCGGAACAGAGAGTTGCACGCTACATTGAGCAGTACGGTATCAAGAAGCAGGACGCGGATCTCATCGTTTCCGACAAGAAGATATGCGATTTCTTCGACGTCGCTATCCAGGAATACGACAACCCCAAGGCAGTCGCTAACTACATCACCGGCGAGCTTCTCCGCAGAAAGAACCTCGGCGAGGTTGATATGGACGATCTGAAATTCACCGGCAAGGAATTCGCACAGCTCGTTGAGCTGCTCCAGACCGACAAGGTTTCTCAGTCCAACGCCAAGGCGATACTCGGCGAGATGATAGAGAACGGCGGCACTCCGAAGTCCATTGCAGACGCCAAGGACCTCTGGATAAAGGAGGACAGCGACCTGCTCGCAAAGACTGTTGACGAGATAATCGCGAACAATCCGAAGGCAGCCGAGCAGTACCGCAGCGGCGACCAGAAGGTATTCGGGTTCTTCATGGGACAGGCTAACAAGGCTCTCAAGGGTCAGGCTTCCCCGAAGGCTATCCAGGAATATATCAAGAAGAAGCTTTCAGAGTAACAATCAGGGCGGATCTTACGATCCGCCCTTAGTTTTTTATGTAGATTTCCCACATTAACAAATCTGGGCGACCGATGGTAGCCCTACAATATTGCGCACCACAAGGGAGCAGGGCGGATATAGAATCCGCCCCTGCTTTTTATTTGCCAGAAATTTTATCAGCATGTACAAAAGCAGGCGCCGATTTCAGCGCCTGCTTATTTATTATTCAACTGGAATTTCGACTGGTGTTTCAATCGGCATATCGGTATCCGGCACCGTTCCATCAACGGTCTTTTCGTCCGGCTCGACCTCTATCGGTTCCGTTTCAGTCAACTCTGTCGTTGTCTTAATCGGCTTGTGCTTCGTGGTTTTGGACGTCGTTGCCTTTGTAGTCTTTGCCGGCTTGGTGGTCTGCGGTTTGATGGTTTCCTCCGGTTCGGCGGAAGCTGTCGTATCCGCAGCTGTCGAGGACTTTGTCACCTCTGCGGTCGCTTCATACGTCGGCATCGGCTTTGCATCGTCAGTGGGATTGGTTCCGTCCCACAATCCGGTTTCCATCAACGCGCGGTGCATTTCCCAGAGGGCTATGTAATAGCAGTACGGACCAAGGTGAACTCCGTCGCCGGAATGAAGGCAGGTACGCAGCTTCCCTTCGTCATTTTTAAGGTACTGGGCGAAATCAATGAAATGCACACGCTCCGGGAACTCTTCCTCAATAAAACGGCGCATGTAGTCATTGAAGCTGTCTATCACGCTGTTCGCGCAGAACTTACTACACACCGGGGTTATCGCGGAAACAAATACATCAGCGTTGCTTCCGTCCAGCGTTGCCTGAATGACCTTGCGGTAATTCTCGCAATAAGTCTGCTCGTACACCATGTTCACATCGTTCATGCCCATTGAAAGCAGGACGTAACGCGGCTTTGAGGTTTTCAGTACCTGTTCGTAGGTCTGATCCTCCTTTCCGCGGAACTTGAACGTATAGTCAAAGAAACTGCGCGAACCAAGATTGCCTTTAGCCGCAACATGCTCCCGCGGAATTATGCCGTACTCCGCAAATCCGCTGCAAATGCTGTCGCCGACAAACAGCGAGTAATCAACGAAGCTCAGTTCCTCCTCGCTCAGGTCGAACTGCTCATGCACCTCTTCATAGAAAATGTCGAAATTGTTGTCTGCATCCGGAGTCGTTGTAACTTCTGCGGTGGGTATCTGAACAGCCGGAGTGGTCGTGTCCTCTGGTCCAGTAGTCTGAGAAGTCTCCTCCGGCGTCGTAAGAACAGCCGTACTGCCGGTCGCAGGCGTCGTCGAAGTAACAAGATCGCCCATCGACGCATTGCTGATATCCGGCTTCTGCTCCGTGGAAGCGCAGCCGCTCAGCATCGCGAAGGCAAGGCATACAGCCATCGCAGCACTGTAGGTATTAAATTTCATCTATATATCAAATCCTTCTGGATATAAAGTCTGACGGAGTGGCTGCCAGGGGCTGCCGCAATTCGGCATAAGGTGAAAAAATATGCAGCCTGTAAAGCAAACAGACGCCCGGAAAATACACGGGCGTCCGTATGTTTCAATAGAAAATTACTTCTTGCCGTGCTTCTTAGCGTTGGGCTTAGCCTTAGGAGCAGGAGCGGCAGCCTTTACCTCAGGCTTCTTCTCTGCTGCGGGAGCGGGCTTGATTTCGGGAGCCTTTGCTGCGGGAGCAACAGGCTTTGCCTCGGTTTTTGCGGCAGGAGCTGTGACCTTTGTTTCGGGCTTTGCGGCAGGAGCGGCAGGCTTCTTTTCAGCAGCCTTCTTCTCGGCAACGGGCTTCTTTTCAGCCTTCTTTGCAGGAACCAGCGGCTCAAGTGCAAGGAACTTTGCGATATCGCCGTCAACCTTTACAATACCGTCAGCGACAGCCTTGTCAAATGTGATCTCACCGGCAAACAGCTTGTCGATGTTTTCAGCTGAACCGGTAACGTTTACCTGGAGGTCGTCATAGTGATAAGGAGCGACAGTCAGAACGCCGTCCTTTACCTCAACGTAAACATCTCCGTCCTCTTCGAGAATAGTGAAGTTAGCAACGACCAGATCCTCATATTTCTTAGCCTTAGCCTTGCTGCCCTTGAGGTAGCCATTGATCTTTTCAGCGAGTTCTTTATTTGTCATGATAGAAACCTCCTGTGGTGGACGCCGGGTGATACCCGGACAAATGCAGCATCACCGCCGCTTTATAAAACAGCGTTCGCTGTCCTATTTCTTCTCTATGTAAGTATAACATATCCCATAGCGTATTGCAATAGGCATTTTCTATAAATTTACAAGGAAAAGCGTTATATTTTCAGCGGAAAAATATAAATCTGCACAGAGAATCACTTATCTTCCTTCTGGGGGATCGGCTTTCCGTCGTAATCCACGAAGTGTCTCTTCGGACGCTGGGGAACTACCTTGGGTATCGGCTTGGGAGCAGTAAGCAGTTCAAGGCGGACCTTGTCACGGAATTCTGGCTTCACAAGATAATATACGTAGCTTTCGACAACATTCGGTTCACTGAGCACTCTTCCCTCAATTTTAAAGTTATCAAAGCCCATGGAAAGATACTTTTCATACAGATCATCATTAGTTATAAATGTTTTGAAATGATTTATCTGATAGAAATTCATCAGTGTATTCGCGCAATCAAATTCGTTGGCTTCCTTCATCGGATCTTCCTGCGGTCTTGAAGGTCTGGAGCCGCGCAGAAAACTGTCAACTGTGGACATTCTTAATTCACTCGCCTTGCGCTGGCATCTGCCGAGTACTTTGTAATGCTCTCCGCGGCGCTGGCAATGCGGAACGCAGTAAGGATTGATAAGAATCTCACAGCGTTTTCTCAGCTCCATAGGGATCTTCTCAAGCTTTTCAAAGTCGTTGTTCCAGTTGTAGTCAAGGACAACAAGCTTATAATCCTTTTCGAATTCCTTCATCAGCAGGTCGTAATCCTCGATCTGTTTTACTGTAGACGAGGTGAGCTTATATTTAGGATACTTTTCTCTTATGTAATTCTCAAGGAACGGAAGATTTACAATGATCTCATTAAAACCATTATCAGCCATTCGGCAAAGCATATTGCAGAAAGAATCGTTGAGATCCTTTTCAGTAAGCGTGGGGTTTGTAAAGGTATATCTGATCGGAACACCGCGCTTGTTGAACTCATCAATCGTCCACTTGATAATTTCAACTGGTGTATTGCCAACAATAGTACGTCCGCCATTCCAGAGCGCCGGTGCAAAGCAGCCGTATGTGGATACGATCTCCACATCGCGGAAATACTCCGGATGCTTTTTTATCATGTCAATAAGATTCAGGTTAAGTCCAAAATGTCTCCAGAAATCCGGAATATGAAATTTAGCTGTCATTGTAAAAACTCCTCAAAATTTAATAAAAAACGCTGTTTTAATTATATCTCATATTTTTTAGCTTGTCAAGGCATTTATCGCCGTGTTTCGTGAAAATATGCGAATAATCCGTACCCGCACGGAAATAATACCAGCAAAAAGACAAAGCGAGGTAATAAAATGGCGGTCGTACTCATAAGAGCCTGCATACTCTATATTATAATTACGTTCTCGCTCCGGCTGATGGGAAAGCGTCAGCTCGGAGAACTGCAGCCATCGGAGCTGGTAGTGACGATACTGATCTCCAACATCGCGTCGGTGCCGGTCGAGGATTCATCAATGCCGATGCTCATGGGCGTAGTGCCGATACTGACCCTGGTGTGCCTTGACGTCATCATGTCGGCGGTAATGCTGAAGTTCCCGAAATTCCGCAGACTGATGATAGGCAGTCCACGGGTGATAATCTCCGAGGGCAGGATAATGCAAAAGGAAATGAAGCGCCTGCGATACACAGTTGACGACCTGGTGGAAGCCATGCACGAGGAACAGATATTCGACATCGCACAGGTATATTACGCAATAGTGGAAACCACCGGAAAGATACACTTCCTTAAGAAAAAAGACTACCAGTCGGCGGAAAAGGCGGACGTTGCATGCGGCGGCTCCTCCGACGATCCGCCAGCGGTGATAATC
>CAKSHT010000096.1 GCA_934457235.1 uncultured Oscillospiraceae bacterium | reverse complement strand
CGCGCAGTACCTCATGAAGCATGAGAAGATCGACGGCGCTGACTTCTACAAGCTGATGGCTGACGAAATAGACATCGACGGCAATCCGAAGAAGCAGTCCGAGGACATCGCGACGATCGACGTTTCGACTGACGCAGAGCCGACCGTGACTGAAGCTCCCGCAAATGAGAACCTTATCTGCGGCGCATGCGGATTTGAGAATAAGCCCGGCAGCGTGTTCTGCCAGAAGTGCGGACACCCGCTCGACAAATAAAATAGATCACGCTTATAAAGCCGTCCGTCAAGGGCGGCTTTTGGGCTGAAAAAAGGAGTACACTAAAATATGGCATTAGAGTTCATAGATAAAGCGCCCACCCTGGAGGAATACAAGGAAATGCGCCGGCAGGTGAATTTCATGGTGCTATCCGACAGAATATGCAACAACGTTCTGAATAACGCGTTCCATATAACCACGGTACGCGACAACGGCAGGTGCGTTGGAATGATACGGGTGCTATCCGAGGGCGGATACGCGAATTTCATCACGGACGTGATCGTTATTCCGGAGTACCAGCACCAGGGAATCGGAAAGCAGATGATGCGCCGCACGATGGATTATCTGTATTCCACGCTGGAGCCGGGGGAGAAGATAGTGGTTTACCTTATGTCCGCCAAGGAGCGCGAGCCGTTCTACAGGCAGTTCGGATTCCGCGACCGTCCGAACGAGCTTCTCGGAGCTGGCATGAGCCAGTGGCTGGAAAAGTAAGAACCAGTTTCTGGTGTTAGGTGTCCTGCATCTGCCAGGTTGGTGTACATATCATGAAATTTATGTGTAATGCGCGAATCTGGTTGACAGGACAGAATTATTATGATAAAATACAATTGTACATAGCAATAACGAATGCTGATTGTGCGATAATAATTTGGTCAGTTTGGATTTTATGGAAAGAGGTTTTATTTATGCAGAGAATTTGTCCTAAGTGCAACACACTGGTCACCGGCGAAGGTTCCTTCTGTCCGAGCTGCGGCGCTCCGCTTCCGGCAGCTGTCGATCTTGACAAGCAGCCCGCGTCCCAGAGCGTACAGTTCACCGCTCCTGCGCAGGATCCTCACAGAGCAGAGATGCCTAACTATGGCACCCAGACATCTACAACATACGCTAACAGCCAGAGCTACAATTCGGCTCCCGCTCCCGTATCTGGTCAGGAAATGACCCTCGGTCAGTGGGTTGGCACCGTAATCTGCTGCACATGGTTCGGTATAATCAGCCTTATCCTGTCTATAGTATGGGCAGTAGGTTCCGATACTCCGACCGCAAAGAAGCGCTATTGCCAGGCTATGATAATCATTCAGTGCATCAGCATCGCTCTGGTTATCTTATTCTACATTGTGTTCTTTGCAATCCTTGGCGCCGCAGGTAACAGCTTGTCTGATATCCTCAACGCAATGGCATGACAGATTTAGGCAGAATCATCGTAATTACCGGGCATTACGGATCGGGAAAGACAAACCTCGCAGTTAATCTGGCGGTGGATCACGCGAAATCCGGGGAGAAGGTAACGATAGTCGATCTGGACATCGTGAACCCGTATTTCCGCACCGCCGATCTGTCGGAGCTTTTCGGCAGACATGGCATAAAGCTGATCGCACCGCAGTTCGCGAATACGAATCTTGATATCCCATCACTGGGGTTTGATATGGCGGCAGTCGCGAACGGCTGCGAAAGGCTGATCATTGACGTCGGCGGCGACGATTCGGGCGCGGTGGCGCTGGGACAGTACTCAACTGTACTGAACAATCTCGGTTGCTCGCTGTATTATGTCGTGAACAGATACCGCTATCTTACCCGCGCTCCGGAAGAGGCAGTGGAACTGCTCCGGGACATTGAGCAGGTGTCCCGGATAAAGGCCAAGGGAATTATAAACTGCTCGAATCTTGGCTCACAGACTTCCGCCGATGATGTAAAAGTCACGGCGGATTATGCTGTACAGTGCGCACAGACAGCCGGCATACCGCTGGCGATGACTGCGGCGGAGCGCTCGCTCGGAGTGGAGGGCGCTTACCCGGTGGATGTGTATATACGTCCGTTCTGGGAAGAAAGATAAATGTGTGCCGGAAGGCGGCGCAAACCTCCTGCGGGGTCGCAGGAACTCCGGGGCTCCGGAGCGGGAAAGGGAAACAGAAATGGCAAAGATGAACGTGGACTTTGAAGCCTGCAAGGGATGTGCGCTGTGCACTACCGCATGTCCTAAGAAGATCGTTGAGATATCGCATGAGAAGCTCAACGCAAAGGGTTATTACACCGCAGTATGCATTGATGACGACGCATGTATCGCCTGTGCGATGTGCGCGATGATGTGCCCCGACTGTGCAATAACCATCAGGGCTGACGGAGGTGACAAGTGATGGAGCGTAATCTCATGAAGGGCAACGAGGCTCTGGCGGAGGCTGCGATAAGAGCCGGCTGCAAGTGCTTTTTCGGCTATCCTATCACACCTCAGACGGAAATTTCCGCGTATATGGCGAAGCGTATGCCGAAGGTCGGCGGAGTGTTCCTCCAGGCGGAGAGTGAGATCGCAGCGATAAACATGGTATATGGCTGTGCAAGCTCCGGAGTACGCTGCATGACCTCCAGCTCCTCTCCGGGAATCTCGCTTAAGGGCGAGGGCGTGTCCTACATGGCAGGCTCTGACCTCCCGTGCGTTATCGTGAATGTAATGCGCGGCGGTCCCGGACTCGGCGGAATCCAGCCCTCCCAGAGCGACTACTGGCAGGCGACAAAGGCGCTGGGACACGGCGACTTCCAGATACTTGTATTCGCGCCGTCCTCCGTCCAGGAGATGGCGGATCTTATGGGAAGAGCGTTCGACGAAGCGGACAAGTACAGAATGCCCGCGATGATACTCGCCGACGGACTTCTCGGTCAGATGATGGAGCCTGTCGTATTCGGCAGCGACGAGATACAGCAGCACGACCCATCCGAAAAGCCCTGGGCTACCACGGGTCACAAGAATAAGAGAAAGCATAACATCGTGAACTCATTGTACTTACAGGCGGAGGAGCTGGAGCGGCTGAATTTCGAGCGTTTTGCGCGCTACGAAACAGTTAAGCAGGAGCTTCACCTTGCCGAGCAGTACCGCACAGAGGATGCAGACGTGGTCGTCACCGCGTACGGCTCTGTCGCAAGACTTGCAAAGGCCGCCGTTGACAGTGCCCGGAAGCAGGGGATAAAGGCGGGGCTTTTCCGTCCCGTAACCCTCTGGCCGTTCCCGGTACAGGAGATAAACGAAGCATGCAGGAACGCAAAGCGTGTTCTGTGCGTTGAGATGTCTATGGGACAGATGATAGAGGACGTAAAGCTTGCGCTTGACTGCCGCGTCCCGGTAGAATTCTACGGACGTACCGGCGGCGTTATCCCGAAGCCCTCGGCTATCCTTGAACAGATAAAGACCCTTGCAAAGGAGGCTGAGTGATATGCCGGATTTCAACAAGCCGCACGCACTGACTGACGTGCCTTTTCATTACTGTCCGGGCTGCACCCACGGCATCGTACACCGCCTTGTTGCGGAGGTCATCGACGAAATGGGCATCGAGGGCGACACCATCGGAGTTTGTCCGGTAGGCTGCTCCGTAATGGCATATGATTACTTCAACTGCGATATGATCGAAGCCGCTCACGGGCGTGCTCCCGCAGTCGCTACCGGCGTCAAGCGCGGAAATCCCGACAAGTTCGTGTTCACCTACCAGGGCGACGGTGACCTTGCCGCGATAGGTACTGCGGAAACAGTACATGCTGCGACCCGCGGCGAGAATATCACAGTAATATTCATTAACAATACGACATATGGCATGACCGGCGGACAGATGGCTCCTACCACGCTTCCCGGTCAGGTGACGCAGACTACGCCCTACGGCAGAAATCCCGATGTGGAGGGATTCCCGGTGAGAGTGTGCGAGATGCTCTCCACGCTTTCCGGCGTTGCGCTGGCGGAGCGCGTTACCGTTACTGACCCGGCGAATATCCGCAAGGCAAAGGCGGCAATACGGAAGGGATTTGAATTCCAGAAAAACAAGCAGGGATTTTCGATCATCGAAGTGCTTTCCACCTGCCCGACCAACTGGGGATTATCTCCGGTCGAGGCGATAAAGTGGCTGAAAGAGAACATGGTGCCTTATTATCCGCTTGGAGTATTCAAGGAGGGCGCAATAAGATGACAACTGAAACTATTCTCGCCGGATTCGGAGGACAGGGCATACTGTTCGCCGGGAAGCTCCTGGCGTACCTCGGAATGAACCAGGACAAGCAGGTTTCCTGGCTCCCGTCCTACGGACCGGAAATGCGCGGCGGTACCGCAAACTGCACTGTATGCGTAGGAGATGAGCCGATCGGCTCACCGTATGTGACCGAACCGGACGTGCTCATCGCAATGAATGGTCCGAGCTACGACAAGTTCATCGAGAGCGTAAAGCCCGGCGGAATTGCGATAATCGACAGCACTCTGGTGACAAAGGAGTGCACCCGCAAGGATATCCGCAGTTTTTGTATTCCGTCAACGGCGCTCGCAGCTGAGCACGGACTCCCCGGAATGGCGAATATAATCCTCGTCGGAAAGCTGCTCAAGGAGACCGGAATAGCGGTCATTGACGCAGTACGTCCTACACTCGAAAAGATAATTCCTCCGAAAAAGGCAGATCTCATCGATGCGAATATGAGAGCGCTTGCTATCGGAATGGCACTTTAGGCAACACCGCACAAAGACCATTTATTGGATTTTGCACGTGTCTTGCTTGCATCTTTTCCGTCATCTTGCACAATTCGTCCTAGCAAGGCGTCAGCCTTGCGTCGTCCTCATTGTACAATCTGACGAAAAATCTGACTGCGCAATACACGCACAATCTTTGTGCGGTATTGCCTTTAAAATCAGAAGCCCGGCATTAAGTCGGGCTTTTTGTGTGGAGGTTATGTTGAAAAAATACAGGATACACCCGGCGCAGGTCGCCGCCATGACATTAGGCGTCGTGTACATCGCGTGGATATGCCTGCCGGGATTTTTCAACGCCGGGACGTTTCTGGGCGTTATTCTCGGTTTACTTATCGTGCTGTGCGGATTTTTCGCGCGACAGCTTGGCAGGTTTCTTAAATGGACATGGCGGCATATCGCGGGGAAAGTAGCGCTTTGCATTCTGGGCGCGGTTCTTGCGGCGTTTCTGGGGATATGCGGATATAACGGTGCTATGATGGCGAAGTACTCCGATGTACCGCTGGAGCAGGTGAAATGCGTGATGATACTTGGATGCCAGGTGCACGGCACGTCCGCCGGGGGAGAGCTTGAAAACCGGCTTGACGCCGCGCTTCCGCTTATCAGCAGCGACCCGGATATCCCGGTGATAGTCACCGGAGGACAGGGCAGGGGCGAGTATATCACCGAGGCTCAGTGCATGAAGCAGTGGCTCATCAATCACGGAGTATCCGAAAGCCGTATCTATACTGAGGAAAACTCCACCTCCACGGCGGAGAATTTCAGTAACTCCGCACCGATACTGGAGCAGCTTGGCATATCTGACGGAGTTGCGGTGGTCACGAACGATTTCCATCAGTACCGCGCGGAACTTAACGCCCGCCGTGTCGGGATATCCACGGGGCATTATTCTTCCAGGACCAGCGCGCTTGTGTTCCCGAATTATATCATCAGGGAGCTGGCGGCGCTGTTTTTCGAGTTCATGCACTGGGACTTCTGAGCGGCGACAATAAAATAAAATCCTATTGCAAAACCGCTGTTTTTGTGGTATACTAGTTTCAGATGATTATAAGGATAAAGGTGAGCAGATGAAGTATTCCCTGGACGCCGGAGTGTGGAGCAGCGTTTTTGCAGTTCCCTCCAGCGTTGTTGATAAATATATAAAGCTTGCGGACGGCGCCAGCCTTAAGCTGCTGCTGTACCTCCTGCGGCACGGCGGCGAGAGCTTTGATGAGCATCACCTCAAGGAAGCGCTCGGCATAAAGCGCGACGGAGAGCTTGAGGATGCGGCGATGTTCTGGTTCCAGCGCGGGATAATCCGCATGGACGAGGGGGAGCTTATTCCCACGGACGACAATGCGCAGGAGCTTCTGCCGGAGGTCGCGGACGTACCGGCGGAGCCGAAGCAGTCCAGTCTGCGCAGGGTCGCGGACAGCAATGCGGGCGCGGTTATTTACACCGCCAGGGATATCGCACAGCGCATAAATACCGACAGCGCGGTGGATTTCCTGTTCCGTGAGGTGCAGGCGCTTTACGGTCGCGTGCTTAAAACTGCGGAGAGCCGCATGGTGCTCCAGCTGACGGATTTCTACGGGCTTCCCGCCGAGGTCGCGGTAATGCTTCTGAAATACTGCTTCCGCGTAGGAAAGACCACGCCGAATTACATACTCGCAGTCGCCAAGGACTGGGTGGACGAGAATATACGCACCGTGTCTGAGGCGGACAAGCACCTGCTTGTGCTGGAGAAGCGGTTCAGCGTTGAGGAGAACCTACGCCGCGCGATGGATATGAAAACGAAATTCTCCCCGAACCAGCTGAACTACATAAAGAAATGGACCGAGGAATGGGGTTTTGACGAGGACATGATAATCCTCGCGCATAACATAACCCTTGACAAGACCGGCGGTCTGAATTTCAGCTATACGAATAAGATACTTGAAAACTGGCGCAGCGCCGGTATCTATAATACCGAGGACGCCAAGCGCGAGTCCGAGGATCGCCGCAGCAAGACTGCGCCGAAAAAATCCGCCGCCAGCGATTCTTCTATCGACATGGACGATGTTATGGAGGAGCTGCGGCGACAGTACCAGTGAGAGGGTGACGCATGAGCATAAACAGGCGTTATTTTGACGCTGCGATGGAGCGGTTGAACAGCCGCCGCAGCAATAACAGGGTGCAGGCTGATCTGCGCCGCCAGGAGATAAACGACAAGCTCCCGGAGTACCGGCAGCTTTCCGAGCGGCTGGCGGAGACCGGGCACAAGCTGATAATGCTGATAATGCAGGGCGGCGACGTATCCGAGGGAGTCGCGAAGCTTGAAAAGGACAACCGCGATACGCAGCGCTGCATGGCGGAGCTGCTGAAAAGGGCGGGATATCCCGAAAACTATCTAGACCCTATCTGCACCTGCCCGATATGCAAGGACAAGGGCACGCACGACGGAAAGTGGTGCGGCTGCTTCCAGAAGCTCATGCTTGAGGAGGCGGCGAAGGAGCTTAACGAGAACTCCCCGCTGGAGCTTTCGTCGTTTGAGAGCTTTCGTACGGACCTCTATCCCGACCTTATAAACCCCGATCTTCACGTATCCGAGCGCGAGATAATGCAGCGCAATCTGAATTACTGCGTAAGCTATGCCGAGAAATTCACTCCGCACAGCGAGGGAATTCTGATGACCGGAGCCACCGGACTTGGAAAAACGCACCTTTCGCTTGCGATAGCGTCGAAGGTGATGGAAAAGGGATACAGCGTGATATACGGCTCCGCACCGGAGCTTATGCGGATACTGGAACATGAGTATTACGGCAAATCCGATAACGACACCATGTCCGCGCTCACGACCTGCGATCTTCTGATACTCGATGACCTGGGAGCCGAGATGGACAAGCCACTTTACGATTCGCTGCTTTACGAGATGATAAACAGCCGCGTCAGCCGCGGCCTGCCGATGATAGTCAGCACGAATTACAGAACCAGCGAGCTTCAGAAGCACTACCAGGACAAGATAGTTTCGCGGTTGCTTAGCTTCCATCTTCTGGCGTTTTTCGGAAACGATATACGCAGGATACTGAAAAAGAAGTCATAACGGGAACAGCCCGGATATTCCGGGAATAATAAATGCAGGAGGACAACGAAATGGGAAAACTTAGAGTAGGTATGCTCACGAGCGGCGGCGACTGCCCTGGACTCAACGCTACGATAAGAGGTGCTGCAAAGGCGATCTATGAAGCATTCGGCGATGACAAGGTGGAGATAATCGGGATACACGACGGATATCACGGGCTTATCCATGGCGTATACAAGAGCATGCAGCCGTCAGATTTCTCCGGCATACTGACGCAGGGCGGCACGATACTCGGAACCAAGCGCACTCCGTTCAAGATGATGCAGATAATTGAGGACGACAAGGTCGATAAGGTCAAGGAAATGAAGGACACCTACAAGGATCTCAAGCTTGACTGCCTGTTCACCCTCGGCGGAAACGGTACCCACAAGACCGCGAATATGCTGTCCGAGCAGGGACTGAATGTCATCGGACTTCCCAAGACCATCGATAATGATATTTTCGGCACTGATGTTACGTTCGGCTTCCATTCCGCAGTGGATATCGGTACCGAGGTAATTGATCGTATCCATACCACCGCGAACTCTCACAGCCGCGTAATGGTTATCGAGATAATGGGTAACAAGGCTGGCTGGCTGACGCTCTACAGCGGACTTGCAGGCGGCGCCGACATTATCCTGCTCCCGGAGATACCGTATGACATCAATAAGGTAGCCCAGTCGTGCCAGAAGCGCGCCGACGCCGGCAGAAACTTCTCAATACTCGCAGTGGCTGAGGGCTGCTTCGATGTTGAGGAAGCGAAGATGAAGAAGAAAGAGCGCACCCGCCTGCGTACCGAAGCCGGATACACCACCGCGACCGC
>CAKSHT010000095.1 GCA_934457235.1 uncultured Oscillospiraceae bacterium | reverse complement strand
GGCTTTAGCCGTTAATTGTGCGGTGTTGCCCTTGACAGCATTATTGCAATTACGACCGGCGCGCCGAGCACCGCGGTCACAGAGCCTATGCTAAGTTCTGTCGGCGCAAAGACTGTCCGGGCGATGAGGTCGCATAACAGACAGAAGCATGCACCGCCAAGGAACGCCGCCGGAATGATCACCCGCGGCTTCGCAGTGCCGAATATTCTTTTCACGATATGCGGGACTGCAATCCCCACGAAAGACACAGGTCCCGCGAACGCCGTAACGCATGCGGAAAGCAGGCTTGAAAGCAATATGACCGCCAGCCGGAACACACGGATATTCACGCCGGAGTTACGCGCATACGTCTCGCCGAGCTGATACGCCCCTATCTGTTTCGACAGCAGGAACGTCGGTATCATCGCTGCGAAAACCACTGCGGACATCACGCCCGCCTGGTCCATGCCTATCCCGGAGAAGCTTCCCATCGACCAGTTGTGAAGGTTCACGATGTTGGAATCGTCCGCGAATGTAACGACAAATTCGGTTATCGCCGAGCATATGTAGCCTATCATTATGCCGCAGACGATGAGCATATAGTTCTTCTGCGTCCTGCCGGACACTGGTATTATCAGTCCCAGAGAAAGAATGGATCCGATGAACGCCGCGATTATCAGTCCGGCAGAATTCAGCATCATGCCGTTTCCGAGGAACACTATCATCGTCAGAGCGACAGTCAGCTTTGCTCCGGAGGAGATACCAAGCACGAACGGCCCCGCAATGGGATTAGCGAAGAACGTTTGCAGCAGATAACCCGAAACCGCCAGCGCTCCACCAAGAACTATCGCGGCGATAACGCGCGGCAGACGGCTTATCAGTATGATATCGGAGGCGGTTGATTTCTCGCCGCCGAATACCGCCGCAGCTATCTCCGTGGCGGAAATCTTAACGCTGCCGAAGCATATACCGCATACTCCGAGCGCTATGGTGAGTATCAAAAGCGCCGCATAGCATACAGCACAGCGTGTTGTTCGGTTCATACGGCGCTCCTTTCTGTCAGCTTAGCTTGTGGAAAAATTCGAAATCACCATCGCCGCCGGTAAATATCCGGTGCAGCTCTTCGGTCATTTCCGCGGCGGCGGAGGTCTGCTGGAACACATTCGCGTTCGTGCACCATACATTCCCGTTCTGGAACGCCCGGAAATCCGCAAGCAGCGGATTTTTCGCGGAAAGCTGTTCCGGCGTTTCAACTCCGCCGTCTATCGTCCCGTTGTAAATCAGATAATCCGCGTCCTTTGCCAGCGCATAAAATGATTCAAACTGTATGTTCGCGGTCGAAAGCGCGCTTTCATCGACTTTAAGGCTGTCGGCGTCCATAATATATTTTCCACCCGCCAGTCCTATCATCTTTGAAATGTAGTCGCCGGGCTTCCGTACGACTGCATATCCGTTCGACGAGATATAGAAAAACGCCACCGTCTGCCCTGTGCTCTCCTGCGAGATAACTTCATCAAGCAGGGCGCATTTTTCGCTGAAAAGCTGCTCCGCTTCGTTGGATTTTCCTATGATAAGTCCGTAAAGCCTTACCCACTCCAGGCGACCGAGCGGGTGCGATTCGTAGCTGGAACGCTCGATAAGCACCGGGATACCGCACTTTTCGATCTGCTCTATTATTTTCGGGCTGTGGTATATCATAGTGTTTTCTATCGCGGCATCACAGCCCTCGGACATAAGCATTTCGATATCCGGCGAGGAGTATTTCCCGGCGTACAATATTTCTTCGTCCGCCATTGCCTGGGATATCTCCGGCAGCTCCCAGCTGTTTTCCGGCGTGGAGGTCGCCAGGATATTCCCCAGCCCGTCAATACTGCTGAAAAGATCCATCGCCGACGAGGAGGACAGGTAAATGCTCTCCGGCTGTTTTATTACCGTGATATCCGATGGGATATTCTCCGGAACTTCCCCGCCCTCCGGTACGACAAGGTACTGACGTCCATCCGCTATCCCAACAAGCGAAGAGCCGTCAGCAAGATAATCCACCGAAAACTGATCGGCGTATTTAAGTTCCATGCTTCCGACTACCTCCGGCAGTACGCCGCCGTCCGTCTTTACCGGGGCGGTGCACCCCGCGAGAGCCACCGCCGCCAGGAGCGCGGATATTATGCGAATTATTTTCATCACTTTACAGAAGCTGAGTCAAATATCAGCTTATACTCTATCTCGTGCGGTTCGCTCATCGCAGTAGTGTCAGCGTAGACAGTCAGCTCACGGTCAAAGAACGAAACCGGTACAGTGAATGTGGAATTGCCCGCGGTATTTGTCGGCAGGAACTTTTCCTCACCGATACGCATATAATCATAGTTCTGGCTGCTCCATACTATCTCCGCATAAGCCGCTCCATCGGTTACGGTCAACTTTGCCGGTGACTGTACCGTGGCTCTGCCGGAGCCGCCGGATAGCGTTACGTCCACGGTGTACTCTCCGTTGGAAAGCCCCATAGACCCAGGAGTTTTCAGCACTCCGTCAGCAAAGCCTTCCGCCGGGATAAGGTCGGAGCGGAAAATCAATGTGCGGTCGTACCACTTTTCCTTGTTCTTGCTGAATGCGGCGCAATCTACCGGGACGTCCAGAGCCGGAACAGGAACGGTGAACGTGTGACTCCCATCGGCGTCCTCAACAAACGGGATATACCCGGATTCCACCGCGTCCTCGCCCCTGCCCATAAAAAGGTACAGATAGCCCTTTCCGTGCATGGTCATTACGGCGGTCATCTTTCCGTCGGAAACGCTAAGCACACACTTCGTGATGTTGAACATCGTGGAACTGGAGTCTACGGTTATTTCGTAGCTGCCGTCCAGGATATCAGCTGCGTTCAGTCCGGAAACTTCTGACTCTGCCGTGGGTACTGTATCAGCTGTAGGGGCTGCCTCAGCTGTGGGCGCGGATACTGCTTCCGCCGTGCTGACATCGCTCTGCGGCGCCTGGGAAGCATTATTATTGGCGCAACCGGAAAGCATAAGGACAGCGCATACTGCGATTATTGAAATATATTTTTTCATCTCTAAAATCTCCGAAAGGCGGCAGGGAAATCCTTGCCGCCCGGTATTACTATTGGTTATGATCACTCAGCAACGCCATTGATTGCATTTACTGCGGTCTGTGCGTGTGCAACGTAGAGCTGTCTGATAGTCTCATTCTCGCCGAGACCGCGGAGCAGGCAGGTTACCTCGTAGCCTTCCTTCTCGAAAGCGGACTTCCAGCTGTCGTCCTCGTCGCCAGCCATATCGTTGTTTGCGTGGTCGCCGGCAACTACCATCAGCGGCTCAAGAACTACCTTCTTGTACCCGCCAGCCTTTACAGCTGCAAGAACATCGTCAAGGGAGGGGGATGCTTCAACAGTACCTACGAAATAATTGGTGTGGCCGTCGTTTGTCAGCAGATCCTGCATCTTCTGGTAAACTGCGTTGGACTCAGCCTCGGTGCCGTGTCCCATGAATACGATAGCGGTCTCGCCGTCGTCGTAATCCTTTGTCCAGTCAACGATAGCGTTTTCAACTACCTGGAAATCCTCGTCGGAAGTGAGCAGCGGATCGCCGATAACTACCTTCTCGAATGCGTCGGAATAATCTGCGATCTTTCCGCAAAGCTCATCGTACTCAAGTCCGTTCATCAGGTGTGTGGGCTGTACGACCAGGTTCTTTACGCCGTTTGCTACAGCTCTGTCAAGGGACTCGCCGATGTCGTCGATCTTCTCGCCGTCACGTCTGTTTACATGGTCGATTACGATGTTCGCAGTAAATCCTCTTCTTACAGAGTACTCCGGAAATGCATTCTCAAGATCGTCCTCAATAGCGCCGATAGTCAGGCGGCGGCTGTCGTTGAAGCTGGTGCCGAAGCTGAGTACCAGCAGCTCGTTATCGCCGATGCCGTCCTGGTTTCTGGGGTTGTCAAGGGAAGCGTCACCGGTGTTGTAGTCCTCGTCGTCAGCCTCTGCTGTCGCAGCGGACTCAGCAGTGGACGGAGCCTGTGCGGTGGAAACTGCGGAATCTTCCTCGGTGGCTGCGCTCTCGGCAGTAGATACTGTGGAGGAATTTACAGACTCGGACGCGGTGCTGTCAACAGATGACTCTCCGTTTGAAGAACAGCCTGTAAGTGCGGTCGCAGCAGCGAGAACTGCCGCAAGAATGAGCTTAGATCTTTTCATGATTATTGTGTTCCTTTCTTTCTGGAACACGCGGAATGGGTGCATAAAAAAAGCCCTCTTCCAAAGGAAAAGGGCACGACAAACCAGGCGTCGCAGTGCGGCGTCAGAAAAGCGTACGACCAATACCTCGTGATCCGGGATATAATCCCTGTACATTCAGACGGCAGGTTTCCTGGCTTGAGGATCGCCGCAGAACACCGCCTTCCCGGTTTCCCAGTGACTGAAGCTGTCGCTTCGTGGCTTCTGCTCCCCTGATACAGTGACGAGATCGTGCAGGATTCGCACCTGCTTCCCTTTTAACCTCAGTCATGACAGAGTCATGCTGCGGCACCGTCCTACTTATTTTGTTTTAATTACCGCGCACTTATCCGGAATGACGCGGAGGCTGTATATACATTCTGCCACTAGTGAATTATACCACGAAAATAATTATTTTCAATACCTTTACGGAATTTTTGTATCATTGCACAAAATGACGCGGCACACAAATCCCAGCTTTGTTGATGATATACCCGGAACGATTGGAGATTATAAACAAAAAATATAACCCGATATAGCTTAATTTTATAAGCAAAAGCGGTTGAATTTACGCAGAATATGGAGTAAAATAAAAGGTATGGGACTGTCGGTGCTCCCCGGAAGGGGAGATAATAGGGAAACAGGTGCAAGACCTGTGCAGTCACGCTGCCGTAAGGAACAGCCTTTCTCCACGCATAACGCAGCCACTGGGAAACCGGGAAGGCGGAGATAAGGCGCTGACTCCGAGCCGGAATACCTGCCGACACTGATGTTCCGCGTAACTCTGCGAGCGACGGAGGTACGCAAAAAGGTCGGGCATGGGTCCGGCTGTTTTTTGCGTGTGAATTTCCGTATGCTCCGGCATACGGTTTTTGTTTTTCTGGAGGTTTTGTGGACAGATTCGTATACAGGTCGGGTGAAAAGCTGCGCTGCGGCTTCACTACCGGCAGCTGTGCCGCGGCGGCTGCAAAAGCGGCGGCGATCGCACTGTTATCCGGAAGCCCGGCGGAGCGCGTCGAGCTTCCCACGCCCAAGGGCGTAACTCTTGATATTCCGGTGAGCCGCTGCGAAATATCTGAAGACCGCGCCGTGTGCTCCGTTATTAAGGACAGCGGCGACGACCCGGACATAACCAACGGAATTGAAGTCTGCGCGCTTGTGGAACTATCCGGCAGTGATATTACGATAGACGGCGGCGAGGGAATCGGAAAAGTCACAAAACCCGGACTTGACCAGCCGCCGGGAGCCGCTGCGATAAACTCAGTTCCCAGAAAAATGATAGCCGATGCTGTTACGGATATCGCCGAGCATTACGACTACCGCGGCGGATTCCATGTTGTCATTTTCGCACCGAAAGGCGCTGAAATTGCCGCAAACACATACAATCCGCGAATGGGCATAGAGGGCGGGATTTCAATAATCGGAACTACGGGCATCGTCGAACCGATGAGCAACGCCGCCCTGGTGGACACCATTCGGCTGGAGGAGCGTATGCGCCGCGAAGAGGGCTGCCGAAGCCTGCTGCTCACCCTCGGAAACTACAGCCAGAGCTTCATTCAGCGCAATATGCCGTTCGCGCTCGACCGCTGCGTCACTTGCAGCAACTTCATCGGCGATGCCATAGACTCCGCACTTGAATACGGCTTTGAACGCATTCTGATAATCGGGCACATCGGCAAGATGGTAAAGCTTGGCGCTGGAATTATGAACACCCACTCCGCGCAGGCAGACGGCAGAATGGAAGTACTGGTCACATGCGGGCTTCTTGCGGGTGCAGACACAGAAACGCTGAAAAGAATAACTGAGTGCGTAACAGCGGACGCAGCGATTTCGCTGCTCAGGGACTGCGGCGTATGCGAAAAGGCTATGGAGATACTCGGCGAACGCGCGGAATACTATCTCTCAGCAAAGGTAAAAAGCACCGTCCCGACAGGCGCGGTGATGTTCTCGGACAAGTATGGCATACTTGCAGAAACTCCGTCCGCCAGAGAGCTTATCAAAATGATTTCGGAGGAATACAATGGTTGATTTCGTGGGCGCGGGCTGCGGCGCAAAGGATCTGATAACCCTTCGCGGAATGAAGCTTATCCAACAGGCGGACGTGATAATATACGCCGGATCGCTCGTAAATCCGGAGCTTCTGGAATACGCGAAGCCCGGCTGTGAGATACATAACAGCGCACTTATGACGCTGGACGAAGTGATTTCCGTTATATCAGCGGCGGAATCTGACGGAAAACGCACCGTAAGGCTCCACACCGGCGACCCGTGCCTTTACGGCGCGATACGCGAGCAGATGGATAGGCTGGACGAACTGGGCATAGGATACGCGGTATGCCCCGGAGTCAGCAGCTTCTGCGGAGCTGCGGCGGCGCTCCGGGCGGAATACACCCTGCCATCCGTCAGCCAGACGGTTATAATCACGCGCATGGCTGGAAGAACTCCGGTACCTGAGCGGGAGAGCATTGAATCACTGGCGGCACACGGTTCCACTATGGTGATTTTTCTGAGCACCGGAATGCTTCCGGAGCTTTCCGAAAAGCTTATCCGCGGCGGATATTCCCCCGATACTCCGGCGGCGATAGTTTACAAGGCGAGCTGGCAGGACGAAAAAGTCTGCCGGTGCACCGTAAATACTCTCGCGCAGACCGCCGACCAAAACGGGATACGCAAGACCGCGCTGATAACCGTCGGGAACTTCCTCGGCAGCGACTACGAGCTTTCAAAGCTATACGACAGCGGATTCTCCACGGAATTCCGCCCGGCAAAGGAGAACATATGAGGGCGGCGGTATTTTCAGTGACGCAGGGCGGCGCGGAGCTTTCCAGCCGGATCGCAGAGGCTCTCTCGCCGCAGTGGAAAGTCACGCGGTTCTGCTTTCACAAGTACGCTTCTGACGGCGCTTCGGATTTTATCAGCCTTTCCGACACGGTGGCGGAGGTATTCCAATCGTTCGACGCGCTGATTTTCGTCTGCGCCTGCGGAATAGCAGTAAGAGCAGTCGCTCCGAATATCCGTTCAAAGCAGTCAGACCCGGCAGTCGTTGTTCTGGACGACTGCGGTAAATTCGCGATATCACTGCTTTCCGGGCACATCAGAGGAGCAAATCAGCTTACAGAAACGATTGCAGAAAAACTCGGAACGCAGCCGGTTATAACTACCGCGACTGACACCGGAGGCAAATTCTCGCCGGACTGCTTTGCGGCAGCAAACGACCTGTATTTCACTGATTTTACTGCCGCAAAGGGGATAGCCGCCGCAGTACTGCGCGGGGAAAAAATCGCGTTATACTCAGAGTACGAATGCGTGAACTATCCGCCGGAAATTATCCGCGCGGAAAGCGGAAAATACGGTATCTGCATTTCCGGTAATATGTCCGAGAAACCTTTCGGAGTCACGCTTAATATGGTTCCCAGGAACATAGTCCTGGGAACTGGCTGCAGAAAAGGCGCTGATTATTCCGCGCTCCTGTCGCTGCTGAAGCGCTCACTCACGGAAACGGATATCCACCGTATCTGTGAGGTCGCGACAATCGACCGTAAATCCGGCGAGCCGTGTATTTTGCAGCTCTGCGAAGCGCTGAAAATACCGCTCACAGCATACACTTCGGAGCAGCTCGCAGAAGTCCCCGGAAGCTTCACCGGCTCGGAATTCGTGGAGCATACAGTTGGGGTGGACAACGTCTGCGAACGAAGCGCCGCAGCAGGCGGAAACAGGCTTATTATCGGGAAAACAGCCGCGGACGGCGTTACTGTCGCAGCGGCAGAAAGGAATGTGCTGATAGATTTCAGCCGGAAACAGAAATGAAACTTTACATAGTTGGAACAGGAGCCGGCGACGCCGGAGGGATGACCCTCGGCGCGAGAGCCGCAATACTTGGCAGCGATATCGTTGTGGGCTACACGGTTTACGTGGAGCTTCTGCGCGGCATATTCCCGGACAGGAATTATGTTTCGACCGGCATGAAAAGCGAGGTAGAGCGCGTCAGGATGGCGCTCTCTGAAGCGCAGAAAGGCAAAACCGTATCACTTGTGTGCAGCGGCGACAGCGGAGTTTATGGAATGGCGGGGCTTGCGCTGGAGCTTTCGGTAGATTTCCCCGCGGTGGAGATCGAGATCGTGCCGGGAGTTACTGCGGCTCTCAGCGGCGGGGCGCTTCTCGGCGCACCTCTGGGGCACGATTTCGCTGTGATAAGCCTTTCGGACCTGCTCACTCCCTGGGAGCTGATAGAAAAACGGCTGCGCGCCGCGGCTGCCGGGGATTTTGCGATAGCAATTTACAATCCCTCCTCGAAAAAACGCGCGGAATATCTCACAAAAGCCTGTGACATACTTCTGGAACAGAAATCTCCACAGACCGTATGCGGAATCGCCCGCAACATCGGACGCGCGGGCTGCTCATACCAGATAATGACGCTTGAAAAGCTCCGCGACACCTCCGTTGACATGTTCAGCAC
>CAKSHT010000094.1 GCA_934457235.1 uncultured Oscillospiraceae bacterium | reverse complement strand
CAGAGCCGCTGCGAGTCTTGCTCTCCTCGGCGAATACCTTCTGACTGGTGCACTCAAGCGTCACCATTACTTTCGGTGAGGTTACTCCGTCTATCTCGGAGATAATGTCGGTCAGACGCTGTTCCAGTTCCCGTTCGAGCTTCGCGGTATCCTCCGCAGAGAACTGCGCGGTCTGCTGCGGCTCGCTTTTCGGAGTGAGCGTACTGATAAACAGAAGAACTATCGCGGCTATCCCGGCAATAATGACTATCCTGCGCCAGCCGCCGTCGCCAAGCTTCGTCACAAATCCGCTCAACCGCCCTGTCAGGCGTTCCATCTTATCACCCCTCAATTACGGAAGTTACCTTTATTTCGGGCGGAAGCTCCTGTGAAAGCAGCTCCTCCGCCGCTTCTGCCGCCGAGCGCTGGACTTCACTGAATACAAGCTTCACCTGTGTAATAGATATGCTGTACAATCCCGAAATATTAACGATAACATGAATTTCATCAGGATATATCCCGGCAGAATTCAGCAGCGAATAAAGCTTGTCCGACATTTCACTGCATATCTTCTTCTGAAGTTCCTTGTTGATGTCGCCGGAGAATCCGATGTAATCAGCGTCCGCTTCATAGCTGTACTGCGTTTTGTCGATGCTGAAGTCTGCGGATTTCACGGCGTTTATTCCCGCCAGCAGGAACAGCGCCGCCACCAGAAGCGATATCTGCTTTGAAAAGCGGTTCTCCGGGACGAGCAGCCGGAACAGCGCGGAAGCTATCGCCGCCATGCACACTGTTGAAAGAAACTGCATACTCCCTCCTCACGCCGTGCCGCTGCCTATCGCCAGCATGATCACCGCCGAGATAGTATTCAGCAGCAGGAAGCACACGATCACCGCCATGATTATGGACATGACCCATCCCGCGGCGCGGAACAGCTCCTCAAGCTCCTTTATTCCGAAAACCCCGCCGACCGCTTCCGCAGCGGAGAGAGCAAGGCGGTACAGCACGACGGTCATCAGCGGCGGAAGTATCATAACCGCCACCGCGACTATGCCGTAAGTCCCGATGCCGCTGTGCAGAAGCGAAAGACTTGCACTTACAGTATTGACCGCGTCGGATATCGTGCCGCCTACTATCGGAACTCCGTTGGATACCGCAAACTTAGCCGTTCGAATAAGCACACTGTCCGCGGCGTTATTCACGAACGTCTGCGCTGACAGAATACTCATGAACACCGTCATAAGCAGGCTCAGTCCCCATACGGACGCCTTTTTGATAAACTCCGCCAGCTTCGAGATATTAAGCTCCGGGTGGACAGCGCCAGTGACGGAAAGTCCCATGACGGTCCCGCAGACCGGCGCCAGGAAGTTCACCGCCAGCTGTGAAAAAAGCTGCGCTGCTCCCAGAGTTACCGTGTTTACGGCAGAAGCAGCAGCCGCCTTTCCCATCACCGCGATCACCCCGGCGTAAAGCGGCACAAATACCAGCATGAACTCCGAAGCCGCCTGCAAGACGTTCAGCGTATGGGTCAGCGCGTCTGAAACAGCCGCAGCGGTCATGCCGGCTCCCGCCAGTACTCCAACCGCTGAAAATACCCCGGACATGTTACCGGACCCGTCCCCGGCGCTCTTTGCCAGGGCGCTGAGAAGCACTATCCCGCACAGCGCCGCCAGAAGCCTTACCGGCTCGGTGAGCCTGTCCAGACAGAACTGCCACAGCCATGAGAGAACTCCGTCCACCGTAAGGGAAGCCGCGCCGTTGTTCTCCGGAGTTATCCCGGCTCCGTCCAGAATCTCAGAGGCCTCCGGCGGCACTGCGTCCTCAATGGCTCCGACGGGGTCTGACGACATTCCGCACAGGAACAGCCCCGCCGCGCATATCAGCATAAGCTTCGCCACAAGCAGAATGACATGCTGCATTTTCCGTCCTCTCCCTTTCAGCTTACGAGCTTTGTAACTACCTCGGCCAGCGATGAAAACACCGGAAGCGATATCACCACGACCGCCGCCTTTCCGGCAAGCTCTATTTTCCCGGCAATGGCGCTTTCTCCGGCGTCCTTGCAGCAGTCCGAACCGAGCTGCGTTATATAGCATACTGCAAGCGCCTTGAACAGCGTGCGGGAGTATCCCCCGTCAAGTCCTGCGCTTCCGGTGAGCCGCGATATCAGCTCCGCAGCCGGAGCCAGCATTGATATCACCGCGCACATGATGAGTATTCCACACGCGATGCTCACGCCAAGCGCCATCTCCGGCTTGTACTGACGGACGATAACACACAGCACCGCTGAAAGCACTGCAACTCCTACAAGTGACGTTATATCCATAGCTCACCACAAACCGAACACGGATTTTATCGTGTTGAAAAGCTCATTTATCGCCGGAATTATCATCATCAGCACGATCACCAGACCGGCGACGGTAAGCATCATCGCCTGCTCGTCGTGGTCGGTCTTTTTGAGTATCTGGTTCAGGACTGCCACGATTATGCCCACCGCCGCGATTTTGAATATCAGGTCAAGTTCCATTCACATACCCCTAAAGCAGCAGCACCGCCGCAGCAAGTCCCGCCAGTATCCCTCCGGAGCTGTACAGCCTGCCCTTCTGCTCTGAAATCTTCTCCGCCTGCGTTATCAGCCTGTCCAGCTCCGCAGATTGAAGCCGCAGCAGCGAAAGCTCACTTTCCGCCGGGCAGGTCCCGATGGAAGCTCCAAGTTCAGAAAGCACAGTGCTTTCCTCCTTTCCGCAGTACGGGAGCGCAGAAAGCTGCTTCACCGCCTGCGACCACGCGCTGCGGATATCCGGAGTTTCCGCCAGGCACTGGCGAAGTATCCCGCTGAATTCCCCCTGCCCCTCCGCCGCAAGCTGTTCCAGCGTAGGCGCGGTACAGGCGATTTTTATCGAGTACTGCTCCAGCATTAAACGCAGCTCCCGCAGAAGGGCGCAGCGACGCCTGAGGTTCATACGACGGGATATCCCCCATCCGCCGCAGATAAGCAGAATTATTAGTCCCGCAGCCAGCTTCATGGTATCAGCTCCGTAACTTCCAGGAGCTTTCCGCGCCCGCCGAGCAGCGCAGCCTTATCAAAATACGGAAGAAGCTCAGAAATCCCAGGGCGGCTGCGAAGCTCCCGTATACTCGCTGCATGCGCCGACACGACCAGCTTTACTCCGCAGTTCATGCACCGCCGGACTGCAACGGCGTCGTTGCCGATCTCATCGCAAATAATCATCTCCGGGCTGAGCGAACGAAGCGCGCACATTATTCCGTCGGCTTTGGAATATCCGTTGAGGACGTCAGTATTTTCTCCGATGTCGAGTGCCGGAACTCCGTCGTGCACCGCCGCAAGCTCCCCGCGGGTATCCACTACGCATACGCGATGGTTTTCCCCGGCTATCCGCGCCAGGTCACGGAGCACGGTGGTCTTTCCGGAAAGTGGCTTCCCCGCGACAATGAGCGAGCACAGACCGTCCGTGAATGCGCGGTCATAAAGCGCCTGTGCGCAGCCCGGAATCTCCCGTGCAAAGCGGATATTCAGCGAGGATACGTCCCGCAGCGTCGTCAGCTTTCCGTCATATCCCGCCGCAGTCCCGCAGAATCCCACGCGATGTCCTCCGGGTAGCGTTATGTAACCCTCCGCGATCTCCCGGGCGAAGCTGTGCACTGAATTCCGGCATAGTTCCAGGAAGCACGCCGTGATATCCTCCTGCGTAAAGACATCGGAGCAGCGTATCATCTTTCCGTCCAGAGTGACTGCACTGGCGCATCGTCCTGTCCGGAGCCTTATCTCGGCAAGACGGGATACCCCGCCGGACGGAAGCGTTATCTTACGCGCGGCATGTGCTATCGGAACTCCGGTGGTTGTCCTTGCGGCTATCATTTCATATTCCCCCATTCGTTTTGTTAAATTCTATGAACTGCATGTCCGTAATATTACAACAGACAGAAAAATCCCCGGAACTTGTGTTCCGGGGATTTAATGTTCAAAAGATATTGCACATGCGGTCATTTATTGGGAATGGAATCCCTCACCATGGAGTAGAACTCGTCCCACATCTTTGCAACATGCTCACGGGAGTAGAACTGGTTTCCACGCCGGGAAGCCTCCACCTGCTGCGCGTAATAATCCTTGTCGTTGTGGAGCCTGTCAAGTTCCTTTATGAAGCCGTCCACGCTGTCCGATCTGCTGTAGAAGTCGAACAGGATATCCGGGTAGATATCAAGATCACGCAGGACTATCGGTATATTCACGCACATCGCTTCCAGTATCGTCATCGGGAACAGCTCCTCAAAACTCGGCAGGAACATGACATCGCCCAGGTTGTACACCTCATTCATGAACTCCCGGTCGATGATACCAAGGAACTTGATGTTCGCCGGTGGATTTGCGGTGATCTTCTTGATCTCATCGTAGCCATCGGTTATCTTTCCGAATGAAAATCCTCCCGCCCATACAAACTGTATGTCCGGCATCTTCTCCGCGATCTTCACGAAATCAAAAACGCCCTTGCGCACCTGGAGCTGTCCGGCGCATACCACCGTGAACTTATCCTCCAGTCCGTATTTTTCGCGCAGCTTTTTCTTTTCATCCGCTGAAACCGGGTGGAACACCTCGGACGATACGAAATTCGGGATATACGTCACCTTTTCCTTCGGAACGCCATAATGTGCCAGTCTGCCGATGAAATACGGATTTACGGTCACAAGATAATCCATGCTCTTATAGAACTTTATCATGTACTTATAGAATATGTTCTTCATGAACCGCGGAAGATCAAGGCTCGTTTCCACCGTTTCCGGCAGCATGTGTACATACCCCACGGAGCGCCCGTACTTCGTTGCGGACTTTCTGCCAAGGTAGTAATTCGGATTTAGTGTGTGATAGTGCGTGATATCCGCTTTCATGTGCTTGTTTTCCGTGACCTCGAACTTGTCCGAAAGCTCGCTCTTTACAAGTCCCACCTGCTCGATATATGCTGAACCTACGCCCTGTCCCTTAACGCTGGTCGCGCTGGACATCATGTTAATTGTAGTCTTTTTCATGTATCGCACGCTCCTGTTTTATATTACAGCTTCTCTATCCGGGCGAAATTCGCCATTACCTTCTTTGTCTGACCGTTATCAAAATTGATCGTGAGCATCGTATCGTTGCCCATACGCTTGGCTTCGGCTACAGTTCCCTGCCCGAATACGTTGTGCTTCACGCGGTCGCCGGCGGCGAACACTATTCCGGTAACTACCGGCGTGGGCTTTGCGGCCGCCATTGCTGCCTCCTGTGCCAGGTAATTCGGCTTGACCGGCTTCTTCCACTCTGAAGCGGGCTTGCGTACTCTTTCGCCTACCTTTTCGATGAGGTTCTCAGGGATCTCGCGGACGAATGTTGAAAGCTTGTTGCGCATGGTCTGACCATACAGCACACGATATGAGGTGTGTGTGATGTACAGCATTTTCTTTGCACGTGTTATCGCAACATACGCAAGCCGTCGCTCCTCCTCCATCTCGGTTGGATCGTTCATGCTGCGGTAGCTCGGAAATATGTTATCCTCCGCGCCGACCATGAATACAGTATCGAACTCCAGACCCTTTGCGCTGTGCATGGTCATAAGCGAAACACGGTCGAGGTCTCCGTCGTAGCTGTCCAGGTCGGAAACCAGCGCCACCTGCTCCAGGAAGTCCGGGAGCGTGGTTTCGGGATTCTCGTCAAGGAGCGTCATTGCGTTGGATTTCAACTCCGTGATGTTCTCTATGCGCCCTGCGCCCTCCTCGCCGAGAGCCTGCATTGCCTTTATATAACCGGATTTCTCGGCTACTGCGTCGATAAGCTCGTCAAGGCGGAGAGTGTCCGCAAGCTCGTCCAGCTCGTCAAAGAGGTTCGCCGCGGCTTTCAGTGCGGCGGATTTTCTGGATAGCGTTTCGAACTGGGAGGCGTCGCGGCACACATCAATCGGCGACATGTTCAGTCCATCGGCTATGCGGATTATCTCCTCTACGGTAGCGTCGCCGATACCGCGCTTAGGCTCGTTGATTATACGGCGGAAACGCACCGTGTCGTACGGGTTGTTCAGCACCGCGAGGTAGGACATTATGTCCTTTATCTCTTTACGGTCATAGAATCGCAGTCCGCCGACGATGGTGTATGGGATTCCGGAGCGCGCCAGAGTGTTCTCAAAGCTTCTCGACTGGGAATTGCTGCGGTACAGCAGTGCGAAATCCGTGTAGTGTTTTCCGTTCTTCACGCCGTCAAGGATAGTATCGGCAACGAAACGCGCCTCAGCGATCTCGCTGTCGAAATTGCAGCACTTTATCTTCTCGCCCTCGCCGAGATCCGACCAAAGTGCCTTGTCCTTGCGCTGGGTGTTGTTCTTTATAACGGCGTTAGCGGCATTCAGAATATTCTCGGTGGAACGGTAATTCTGCTCCAGGCGGATAACAACGCTGCCGGGATACTGCTTCTCGAAGTTCAGAATGTTCTCGATGGTAGCGCCGCGGAAACGGTAGATGGACTGGTCGTCGTCGCCAACAACGCAGAGATTTCCGTTATCGCCTGCAAGCAGGGATATCAGACGGTACTGCGCAACGTTGGTGTCCTGATACTCGTCCACCATAATGTACTTGTAAAGGTGGCGGTAATGGTCAAGCACGTCCGGGAAATCCTCAAACAGCTTTACCGTAAGGTAAATTATGTCGTCGAAATCCACTGCGCTTGCCGCACGGAGCGCCGCCTGGTACTGGGTGTACACCTCTGCGCAGCGTTTCTCCAGCAGCTCGCCGGAAGCCTGTGCCATGGGGGCATACTCCTCCGGACTTATCATCTTGTCCTTGCATCGGGAGATCATGTTCTTGAAAACCTTGGGATTGAACACCTTTTCGTCCATGTCAAGGCTCTTCATCGCGTCCTTTATTACGCGCTTGGAATCGTCCTCGTCGTAAATCGTGAAGCTGCTCTGGTAGCCGAGGTTCTCAATCTCACGGCGGAGTATCTTCACGCATGCGGAGTGGAACGTAGACGCGTTTATCTTCTCCGCGCCCTCGCCTATCATGTCGATAAGGCGCTGACGTAGTTCGCCTGCAGCCTTGTTCGTAAAGGTTATCGCAAGGATGTTCCAGGGCGCTACAGGCTCCACTGCAACTATCTCAGCGAGCCGCTCCGCGTTCTCCGGGGTCTTTTCCATAGACGGGAACGCTTCAAGGAACTGTTCTTCCTCCGGGGTGATGTCGCGAATCTCGTTGTCAAGATATGCGTTTCCGAAACGCATCATGTTCGCTATTCGGTTGCAGAGCACGGTAGTCTTTCCGCTGCCCGCGCCCGCGATTATCAGGACTGCGCCCTTTACCTGAAATACCGCCTTGCGCTGCATTTCGTTAGTCCTTGAAAAGAAGCTTGTGAGCGCGTTGCGCTTTAGGGTGTTATAATCCAAAATAATGACCTTCCTTTTTTAATGTGGAATACCGGACAGCTGCGCCGTCCGGCATTCCTGCGTATTTTTATTCTGCTGCGCTGCTTGTCGTGGTAGTCTTTCCAGTAGAGGAAGCACTGCCGTCAAGCGCTATGAACGGGTTTACCTCAGTGCCGATGGCCTGCGGGAGCACGCCGTCCCAGTTGTTCACCTTGAGGTAGTCGATATAATTCGGGCTTTTGGCGAGCTGCTCCTGCACTGCCTTGATGGCGTAAGCCTCTGCGTCTGCCTTTATCTTCTGGGAATCCGCGTCAGCCTGTGCTGCGATGACCTTCTGCTTTGCTTCTTCCTCGCGCTCTGCGGTCTTGTTCTGCATTTTCAGAGCGTCCTGCGCCGCAATTACCTTAGCCTGTATCGACTGCTCGAATGCGTCCTCAAATGCGAGATTCTCTATCGCGAATGCAGTCACGATGATTCCCTGCGGCTCCAGAGTGGATTTCAGCGAAGTGTATATCGCGTTCTGTACGTCAGAGCGGTTCTGAACCAGATCCTCAGCCTTGACCTTGCCTATCTCGTCCTTGGATATCTTTGCGACATTTGGAACAAGAAGCTTGGTTTCCACATTGCTGATGCCTATGCTGCGGATTATCTCCGGCAGCTTGGTTCCGTCGTAATAATAGTTGAGCTTCAGTCCGAGATTATCTACAGTCTGCGTATCGCTGGTGTAAGCGTCCGTCTGTACAGAATAGATCTGCTCGCGGATATCCACCTGGTCGATCTCCTCAATGAACGGAATGTGGAAGTTCAGTCCAGCGGTGAGGTCGCTGGAAACAATCTTTCCGAACTGGTACTTGACGCCGATGTAGCCCTCGTTCACCACTGAAAAGCAGTTGAACAGCACTATCAGCACCACTATTGTTATAATACCGATGAGCACCCAGAAACTGATCTTCTTTCCGCTCTTTTCGCCGTTGGAATTGGTAGAAAACTGTGTTGAAGCCATTTTTATCTCCTTATGCTGTTTTTAAGAAATGAACACCTGCGCCCAGTAAGTATCGCAGAAACCAACGCCTACCTTGTTGTACTTCGGGCTGAGAATGTTCGCGCGGTGTCCCGTAGAGCTCAGTCTGACGACCTCATCTTCAAACGTTGCATAATAGCTTGAGGAAGCCGCAGCGAAAGGCGCAACATTCATCAGCGTGAGTGCCATTGCCAGCACCATCAGCACTGATATCACCTTTTTTATACAATTGCCTCCCCATTAAATATGTTCCTTGCTAATACACCTTACAGTTTATGCAGAAATCAATTTAATTCTTTGCGCCCGACGCAATGAGCTGAGAATACTGGTCGTCCGGCTGGATATTCACGACGCTGCGGCGGCTTATTCCAGCGTTCGCAAATGCCTGCGTGAGCATCCGCTTTATTCTGATGACCTGGTTTACCTCGGAAGCGCCAGGGACGAAAACTACTGCAACGATGTTGCTCTCCG
>CAKSHT010000093.1 GCA_934457235.1 uncultured Oscillospiraceae bacterium | reverse complement strand
CTCCTGGAGGACGGCGCAGGAAACAAGCTCCGCCTTGACCTTACAAAGGACATCGGCTACGCCATAAGATCCGCGCAGCCGGACTATGTGGCGGTGGATATGTATGCGGCGGCTTACACTTCCTGCTTCATGCTGCCCGCCATGCCCGGAGAGGAGCCGCAGTTCTTCACGGATACAAAGGCTTTCCGTCAGTCGAGGTTTTACCACGAGAACCGCGACAGGCTGGCGAGGATAAAGCCGCCGTTCGGCGAGAGCGTATGGAAGCCGCTGCTTAAACGCTACTGCGAGCGTCTGCTTGCGGAAGTCCCGGCGGACAGGATAATCCTGTTCCGGAATAAATTCAGCACCCACAGCGCAAAGGACGGAGAACTTCGCGTATGCCACCCGCGAAAGAGCATAAATCGCTTCATGACGGCTATGGAGGACTATTTTATCAGCTTCGTCAAGCCGATGATCGTCGATCTTTCCGGGAGCTACTTCACGGCGGGGGATAAGGCGGACGACCACGAGCAGACCTACTATGCCGACGCATACCGCGCGGCGGTGGAGCTTACCTCCGGAAAGGGCAGGACGTGTATCTCCATTCCGGACGAGCGCCTGTGGTTCGGGCGCGTGATGAAATATTACGCGAACATGACGGAGCGTTCCTATTTCAGCTGGCTGCTGGATATGGAGCAGGCTTCCGACCAGATAATCGCCTACACCAGTGCGGAATTTTCGGCGGCGAACAGCGAACGCATACTGAAGCTGAAACGCTCCGGAAACTGCGAGCTTACGGCGGTTCGGGATTTCTTCGCCGGGGACAGCGGAGCGGCGGACATTATCCGGGCGGCGGATATTATCCATGCGCTTCTCGGCGGTCATCTCGACAGGTCGTACGACTTCTTTGAGCCGGCGTTCCGGGGACGTTTCGGGATAATCCGCAAGATGGTAAGACTACTGTCGATGGAGACCGGAGCGGCTGTCAACGAGGAGAGCGCGGAGCTTGTTTTTCTGCTGAGAGGAAAGCCGCAGCTGCGCAGGTACGTTTCTTCACTCAACAAAATGACGCTGGATATCTGGGGGAGCAGCGTTTCCCGGGAATCCGCGAACTGCTGCCGGGAAGCGCATATCGGTACATACATCTTCAAGCAGCCGCAGATACTTGCGTTCGACCCGCCGGTGGACGTCGTTCTGCCGGAGGAAACGGAAGCGTTCAACGGAAGCAGGTGGCGCAGGAGAAATCTCCAGGACGCGCTTCTGAGATCCGGCGACGCAGACATCAAGGGCAGCGATTCCCGGTGGATTCTGGTGGATTTCTGCGATGTCATCAGCAGAATGGCTGAATACCGCGGGGAGCTTTTTGAAATCGACGATTTCATCAGGAGAACGGATTTCTACCGCAGCATACAGGGCGAATGCCGCGAGTGCTGGCTGTTCGAAAGGCGCGAGATGAAGCGCTGCTCCGAGAGCATAACCCGCTTCGGAGAAATGCTGAAAGAAAAGTACGGAGATCATATAATACTGATAAAGACCGAGCCTAAGGACAAGTACATCGACCTTGACCACAGGCTGCGGCAGATGGAAACGGACAACATGTTCGTTATAAAGAAGAAATTCATCTCGCTCTGCGAGGAGCGCTTCGCGAATACGACCGGGTGCTGCGTCATAGACATTTCCCGGAGTTTCTACGCGTCCGACAGCTTTCCGCTGGGCGGCGCGGACATCGTGCACTATGAGGACGAATTCTACAGGCAGGCAGGGGCTTATATAAGCGAACTGATTTCCGGCGGCGGACGCCGCGTGTTCAACACCGTCGATGAAAACTACATTCTTCTGCGGGATATGAGGGCTCAGAGATAACATACGAAGGGGGCGGTTTCTGTGAATAAAAGATTCATCGCGGCGGCGCTGGGTCTGGTGTTTCTGACCGGCTGCCAGCCGCAGGGTGACGTCCTGAGCGACGTATCATCCGAAATTCACAGCACCGCTCCCATTACCTCGGAAGTACGGGCTGATCCCGGAGTTACGGCGGTAACTTATGAGCGGACGGAGCCGGTGGAAATCAATCTGGAGGACGTTTCGCGGGACACTTCCGAAGTTTCGGCGGAGCAGCAGGAACACAGTGCCGAGATGAGCCGGGAGATCACATCGGACGGCGTTTCGGCGGAGCATACAAGTGAAGCCGTTGCGGTAACGACTATCCCGGCGGCTACCGTACAGACGACCACTACAGTTATTACGACCGCTGCGCCGGAGCCAGTTAATGTAGTCATACCGGAGGTGCGCGTCCCGCTTTCACCGGGTAAGGATATCGCGGAAAACGACAAGGTGTCCGTGGACTACAGCAACGCCGCGGACGGGTATATCTCCGTGTGCTGGAAAGAGAGCGGAAAGCGCGTCAAGCTGCGCATGATGAGCGGCGGAAGCACCTATGACCATGATGTCCCGCAGGGTGGAGTCACTGAATATTACCCGCTGTCCTGCGGAAGCGGAAGCTACACGGTGCAGGTCTACGAGCAGACCGATGGCGACAGGTACGCCAAGGTGCTTGAACAGGAATTCTCTGCAGATATCCGAAGCGCGACGATACCGTTCCTGTATCCGAACAGATACGTGAAGTACTGTCAGAATTCTGCGGTCGTTGAAAAAGCCGCAGTCCTCTGCGCAGGAAAGAGCGGCACTATTGAAAAGGTCGCGGCGGTTTTCCAGTGGATAACGGATAACGTTACATATGACAGGGAGCTTGCGGCGACTGTCAAGAGCGGCTATGTTCCCGACCCGGACAGCGTGCTGAAAAAGAAGTCCGGAATATGCTACGACTATGCGTCGCTCATGGCGTCCATGCTGCGGTCGCAGGATATCCCGACGCGGCTTGTCGTGGGCTATGCCAGGGAAAACATCTACCACGCATGGAACGAGGTATGGACGGATCAGACCGGCTGGATAACGCCGGAACTGCTGCTCTCAAAAAGCGGCTACAACATCGCGGACGCTACATTCTACGCAGGCTCTGCGGATAAGGCGAAGATCGCGGAATATATATCGGACAGCAGCAACTATTCAGCGCTGTATTACTATTGACCGGAGGACAGAACATGAGAACAAAGAAGCTGGACTATGCCCAGGTAGATTTTATATGCGAGCAGCTTTCAATGATTATAGGCTCCGGTATCAGCATAAGCGACGGACTGAAGCTGCTCTGCCAGGATATTGACGAGGGCGCGCTGAAAAGCGCGTGCCTTGAGATCGCCGATTCGGCGGGCAGGGGCGAATCGCTTTCTCAGGCGGTTCGCAGCACCGGAAGATTCCCGGACTACGCAGCGGATATGATAGCCGTCGGTGAGATGAGCGGCAAGCTTGAGGAAGTCCTGACGGGACTTTCCGAGTACTACAGCGAGCGCGAGGAGATACGCCGGGCGCTGCGCTCCGCAGTGCTCCACCCGATGGTGCTTCTGCTGATGATGACCGTCGTTATGATAGTCCTCGTGGTTATGGTAATACCGATGTTTGCGGACATCTTTTCGCAGTTCGACAGCTCGGTGAGCGGCACCGTTCAGCATACGGTGGAGCTTGCGTACAACGCCGGAATGATAATCATGATTGTGCTTATCGCACTGGTCGTTATTTCCGGAGTAATTGCGCTTCTCTCAAAATTCACGAAAACCGGCAGTTGGGTGCGCAGGGCGGCTTCTGCGCTCCCGATGACCCGCGGCATAGCCGAGAAGCTTTCCATGTGCGACATGACAAAGGCGGTCAGCATTACGGTGTGCGCGGGAATTTCCCCGGAGGACATGATGATGCGGGCGAATATCCGCAGCTTTATCCGGGACAGGCGCCTGGCTGAGCGCTATGACGACTGTGAAAAGCGCGTCATCAACGGCGAGAGCTTCCCGGACGCTGTAATAAACAGCAGGCTGCTTCCGCCGCTGTATGCAAGGTCGCTGAAGCTCGCGTATGCTTCCGGCAGCTTTGAGAGCGTATGGAAGCGCATCAGCAGCTCCTACAGTGAATCCGCACAGAGAAGTCTTGTGAATGTGACGGCGGTCATCGAACCGGCGCTCATAATCATTCTGGGACTGCTTATCGGCGCGATACTCCTTATGCTCATGGTACCGCTGATGAACATAATGTCGGTGCTGGGGTGATAGCATGAAAAAGATCATTGGTTCAGTGCCGGGTATTCTCGGAATAGTGCTTTTCGCGGTGATGATAGTCTGGCTGGTTCTGGCGCTCGGCAATGCTTCAAGGGCTTCGGACAGCGAGCAATTGGCGCAGGTAAGGCAGTCGGTGGAAAATGGCATAACCCTCTGTTACGCCGTCGAGGGCGCATATCCCGAAAGGCTGGATCATCTTACCATGAACTACGGCGTGGTTTATGACGAGAGCAGATACCTGGTGCACTACGAACGCTTTGCAGCCAACGTCCGCCCGACAGTCACTGTCATCGAGAGGGAGAGCTGATATGAAAATTCACAACGACAGGACGTTCGCGGACACTGCTTCGGCGGTGTGCAGCATGCTGCTGTTCGTGCTTTTCGCGGTATGCATGTTACTGGCAGTTGCGGTGGCGGCGGATACATACGGCAGGATAAAAACGGGATACCAGGAGTCGTTCGGCTCCGCGGCGTCCATAAAATATGTTTCAAACAAGCTCCGTGCCGCGGAGAGCATAACTCTTCTGGAGAACGGAGGCGCTGCGGTGGAAAACGACGGTGCAGTCAGCATTATCTGGTGCGAGGGCGGCGTGCTGTTCGAGAAGTACGCCGAGACTGGCTCTGAGATAACCGCGCGGGACGGCGACAGAATATCGTCGCTGGATTCAATGAACATCACGGAACATGACGGGCTTTATGAAATAACGGTGCGCGCAGGGGACGAAATATCCTCCGTGTTTGTCCGGAAGGGGTGATAACGCTGAACAGAAAGGGCAATAACCTGTTATTCGCGGAAATGATGATCGCGCTGCTGTTCTTTGTTATCTCATTCGCCGTGCTGATAAGGGTATTTGTGGCGGCTGACGGGCTGGAACGTAAGTCCCAGCGGCGCGTAAAGGCAGTTCTGTGTGCTCAGTCCATCGCGGAGGCTTTTTCGATCAGCGGGGACACGGCTCAGGCGCTGCGTCTGGTTTTCGGCGAGGATATGCCACAGGGAGATATTTCGCTTGACAGCGCGCTTGTTCCGGCAGAACAGGGAGAGATAATGCTTTCTCTTGACGAAAACCGCAGTGAATCCGGCGCGGGAGTTTATTCACAGCTGGTCATCAGATTCAGATATTCCGGCGAGGAGCTTTATTCGCTGGAGTGCGGCGCGTATATTCCGAACGGAGGTGCCGCAGATGAATAAAAAAAAGTCGATTTTCGGCGGAACAGTGGGCGTGGGGTACATCTCCATAATGCTGATATTCACGGTGATATGTCTGACGATACTGGCGGTGCTGAGCTTCCAGGCGGTGTACTCCAACGACCGTGTGAGCGAACGCAGCGAGCAGTTCACGCAGCAGTATTACGACGCGGATATGGCGGCGAAAAAAACACTGTCCCAGCTGGATAACATCGCGCTTGAGGCGCTTGACGGGTTTTCGTTTGAGGAGAGCTTCGTAAATTCCGCCTCGGAACTGGACGGAGTTCAGACGGCGGTGGTTCCGGGCGGAGTACGGGCGGATTATTCCGTCGGGATAAATGAACGGCAGATACTGTCGGTCAGCGTGATGTTCTACAGCGGACCGGCGGACGGCAGATATGATATACTCCGTTGGCAGAGCAGCACGGAGGACATTGAACAGGACAGCCACCCGTCGGTATGGGACGGCGGCGATCTTGTCTGAAAGGTGGAGCGTATGGATATACTTGATATTTTGAGAACGGCGGCGGACGCTCATGCGGCGGATATTTTCATCGTATCCGGCGCGGTGCTCAGCTATAAGGCACAGGGCAGGGTCTATCACATCGACGACCATATCCTGACTTCGGATGATACGCGGGCGCTTGTTATACAGATCTTCGGACTGGCGCACTTTGAAACGGAAGTGCTGCCGGAGCGCGAGCGGGATTTTTCGATATCCGTACCCGGAGTGGGACGTTTCAGAGCGAATATCTACAAGCAGAGAAGCTCTTATTCCGCGGTGCTCCGTTATGTCCCGTTCGAGCTTCCGGACGCTGAGAAGCTTGGCATACCGGATAACGTCATGCAGCTCAGCGAGAGCCGCAGCGGAATAGTGCTCATAACCGGCGTCGCAAGCAGCGGCAAGTCAACGACGCTCTCCTGCATAATCGACAGGATAAACCGCACCAGGGACGGGCATATAATCACCATTGAGGATCCTATCGAGTTCCTGCACCGCCACAATCGCTGCATTGTCAGCCAGCGCGAAATAAACATTGACACCGACAGCTATATTGACGCGCTGCGCGCCGCGTTACGTCAGTCACCGGACGTTATCCTGCTGGGCGAGATGAGGGACTATGAAACGATAAGCGTTGCAATGACCGCCGCTGAGACCGGTCAGCTGGTTCTTTCAACGTTGCATACCCTGGGCGCTGCGAATACCATTGACCGTATAATCGACGTATTCCCGATAAATCAGCAGCACCAGATAAGAGTTCAGCTGTCAATGGTGCTTAACGCAGTCGTGTGCCAGCAGCTCCTTCCGTCGGTGGACGGAGGGCTTATCCCGGCTTTTGAGATAATGACCGTGAACAGCGCAGTAAGGACGCTTATCCGCGACCAGAAAACCCATCAGCTGGATACGATAATGCAGTCTACGCCCGGAATGCAGACTATGGACAGCTGCGTCACCAGGCTGTACAACGAGGGCAGGATCACCGCCCAGACAGCCATCGACCACGCCTATAATCCGGAGATTATGGCTAAGCGCATCATGTAAGTTTCTGATACGGGTATGCACTTACTGCATATTGACCGCTGGAGAATGGCGTATGCAAGTTGATAATTATTATTACTGTGGATTTAATTGTAAAATTAATATACAAAAATAATTGCCCGCTATTGACAAAATGCAACAAACAGTGTATAATAATACTAATAATAAGGGATAGCTGTACCCTTTTGCAGGGATAGCACTCCATAAGTACCGGTTTCCCGGAGAGGAACAACTCAAGGAGGTATTTACATGAGCGATAAGAAACGCAAGTGGGGCAAAAAGTCCGCAGCTGTGCTCGCTTTTGCAGCGTCACTGCTTGCTTCCAATGCTGTTTCTGTTATGGCTGCGGCTGACGAGACGCCGAACGATCTTAACGGCAATCCCCAGAACGTTGAGAAACAGACTGGCAGCAACCCCAAGTACGAGGCTTTAAGCGAGAATGTTTTCACTGCTTCTAACAAGCAGGCTGCGATCAGCAATTTCTACAAGTCGCTGAACGATGTAAGGGACTTCGGTCTTTACGCAAAGAAGGTTTCTTCCAATCACCTGGAGTGCAACGCGGCTGTCGGCAGCATCAACGAATTCAATCTCCAGTACTGCAACATCGTAAGACTGGGTACTATCGGCAGCGGCTCCTATGTCGTTTATCTCGGTCAGGCTCCTGATTCCCAGAGGCTTGATATGGCGAATATCCCGGCTGACGCCAAGGTCGAGGTAGTACTTAACTTCGGTTTTGAGCGCGATGATACCGATAACGGCAACAGAGCCGGTTTCAATGCCAACGGCGTACATTACGAGCTGCTGAACGTCAAGACTTCCAATCTGACGATTCGAAATCCCTATGAAAACGAAACTAAATATAATATCCAGGGCACGCTTGACAGCCTCGCAGCTACCGGTTCTGACCTGATTTCCGATGTCGGGAGCGCTTCCGGGCTTTCTGGCTTCAACACCAGCCTGGAGAATGCTTACAAGGCGATCAAGGACGGTAAGGTCGCTGCCGGTGAGACACTCGTCATCAACGCGGACGCCAACGACATCGCAACAAACCAGAACTTTGAGAACAACCTTGTAAAGGTTCTCACTGACAACGGCGGCGTTAATGTTGTTATCAACGTTGACACTTCCGGATTTACTGGCGACTACTTCAATTTTGGCAACATCAACGGCACTGCGTTCAACAGCGGCTGCGCAAATGTTGTATGGAATCTGGGAAGCTATGCAGGAAAAATAAGTGCTCCTGCCGGAGGTATCGTTGTTGCACCCTATGCGGAAGTAACAACTGATAAGGGTCATGTGAACGGCGCGCTTATCTGCGATACTTTCAATCAGAATAACGAAATACATCAGGTAACAAGAAAAGAATATATAGATTCATCTAAGGACGATACTGACGATAATACGGAAACCGGGGAGACTGGTGAAACTGACGAGTCCGGAAAGTCTGAGGAAACCGACGAGTCCGGAAAGTCTGAGGAAACTGACGAGTCCGGTAAGACCGAGGAAACCGACGAGTCCGGAAAGACCGAGGAAACCGACGAGTCCGGTAAGACCGAGGAAACCGACGAATCCGGAAAGACCGAGGAAACCGACGAATCCGGAAAGACCGAAGAAACTGACGAATCCGGAAAGTCTGAGGAAACCGACGAATCCGGAAAGACCGAAGAAACTGACGAGTCCGGAAAGACCGAGGAAACTGACGAATCCGGTAAGACCGAGGAAACTGACGAATCCGGTAAGACCGAGGAAACCGACGAATCCGGAAAGACCGAGGAAACCGACGAGTCCGGTAAGTCTGAGGAAACCGACGAGTCCGGAAAGACCGAGGAAACCGACGAATCCGGAAAGTCTGAGGAAACCGACGAATCCGGTAAGACCGAGGAAACTGACGAGTCCGGAAAGTCTGAGGAAACCGACGAATCCGGAAAGACCGAGGAAACCGACGAGTCCGGAAAGACCGAGGAAACCGACGAATCCGGAAAGACCGAGGAAACTGACGAGTCCGGAAAGACCGAGGAAACTGACGAATCCGGTAAGACCGAGGAAACTGACGAATCCGGTAAGA
>CAKSHT010000092.1 GCA_934457235.1 uncultured Oscillospiraceae bacterium | reverse complement strand
ATCATAATGAATCCTACGTCATTCTTCGCGTATGTGGCGCTGATGTTCTGCGGGATCGGACTGGCGTACAGCCTTACCGACAAGAAACGCGCCCGCACAAAGACTATAGAGGCGCTGAGGGACATGAATCCTGAGGATTACCAGGCGACTTTCTATGACGACAGAATAGAGATCGAAACGATCGTAAAGCCCAAGGAAAACGAGGTACACGTCAAAATTGACGAGGAAGCGGACGATGAAACGATATCGCCGCTGAAAACCACGTTTGTTCCGGGAAGGGATCTGCTTGAATTCATTGAGAATGACGAGTCGCTGCTGCTGGCTTTCAACAGACAGCAGATATACTGCTTCCCTAAGAGATGTCTTACGGTGGAGCAGGAGAACACGGTCAGGGACTACCTTACCAACCGGCTTTCCGGTGAGTGACGGCTTGACGATGCGTTAGATCAGGAGGAACAATGGATATTGATTTCAGCTTGGAAAAGCTTTTGAATGTTGACCTTGAGGAAACGATGAAAACATCGTTCATCACCTACTCGATGTCAGTTATAACCGCGAGAGCACTTCCGGATGTCAGAGATGGTCTGAAGCCGGTACACCGCCGTATAATCTACACCATGAACGAGGCTGGCAATACATCGGACAAGCCGTTCAGAAAGTGTGCATATACCGTCGGAGAGGTTCTCGGTAAATACCACCCGCACGGCGACGCTTCCGTTTATGACGCGCTGGTGCGTCTGGCGCAGGATTTCTCTATGAGATATCCGCTTATCGACGGCCACGGTAACTTTGGTTCCGTGGACGGCGACCCCGCGGCGGCTTACCGTTATACAGAGGCAAGGCTCGCCAGAATATCCAACGAAATGACACAGGATATCGGCAAAAAGGTCGTTGATTTCACAACAAACTACGATGATAAGCTCCAGGAGCCGGTAGTACTTCCGTCCCGCTTTCCGAACCTGCTGGTGAACGGAAGTAACGGTATCGCGGTCGGTATGGCAACTAATATCCCGCCGCATAATCTCGGCGAGGTAATTGACGCACTCATGCTCATGATAGACAACCCCGATGTTTCCATTGAGGAGCTGATGACCCAGATACAGGGTCCGGACTTCCCGACCGGCGGCATAATCATGGGCTACAGCGGTATCCGCTCTGCTTACTACACAGGACGCGGCAAGATCATCCTCCGTGGTCGTGCGAACATCGTTGAGGAGAACAACCACACCCGCATAATCATCGACGAGATTCCCTACATGGTCAACAAGGCGCGTCTGCTGATGAGCATAGGCGACCTGGTACGCGACAAGCGTATCGAGGGTATCAGCGTAGTACGTGATGAGTCCGACCGCAACGGTATGCGTATTGTTATCGAACTGAAGCGCGACGCCAACGCAAATGTCGTGCTCAACAAGCTGTATTCATTCACGCAGTTACAGGATACTGTCGGTGTTATCATGCTGGCTCTGGTAAACGGTCAGCCTAAGATACTCACGCTCAAGGAGTGCCTGGAGCATTACCTTGATTTCCAGGTAGACGTTATCACACGCCGCACCAAGTACGACCTTGACAAGGCTCTTGAGAGAGAGCATATCCTTGAAGGCTTCCTCATTGCGATAGACTTCATTGACGAGGTCATCGCGATACTGCGTTCAAGTAAGACTATCCCAGAGGGCAAGGAGCGCCTTATTGAGCGATTCAAGGAGATTGACGTTTCATCTACCGGATTTTTTGATAAGGGTACTTATTCCCTTACGGAGGCGCAGGCAGACGCTATCATCCAGATGAGACTCGGTGCGCTGACCGGCATGGAAAAGTCCAAGGTAATAGACGAACTCCAGGAAAAGCGCGCAATCATCAAAGAGATGCAGGAGATACTCGCAGATCACAACAAGCTTCTGCGCGTTATCGGCGACGAGCTTTCCGCAATAAAGAAGAAGTACAACGACGCAAGACGTACGAAAATCGAACCAGTCAGCGGCGAGGTCGATATCGAGGATCTTATCCCAGAGGAAGACTGCGTTGTTACCTACACCAACATCGGCTACATCAAGCGCCAGCCCGTGGAGCTTTATAATATTCAGAAGCGCGGCGGCAAGGGCGTTTCCGGCATGAAGCAGAGAGATGAGGATTTTGTTGAGAATATGTTCATCTCTTCAAGCCACGAAAATATACTGTTCATCACAAACCAGGGCAACATGTACCGCCTGAAGTGTTACGAAATTCCTGAGGGAAGCAAGCAGGCGCGTGGTATGAACATCGTAAACCTTCTCCAGCTCAACGAGGGCGAGAGAGTGGCTGCGATGATGACGACCCACGATTTCGCAGACAATAAGTACTTTATCTGCGTTACCAAGAATGGTACCGTAAAGCGCACCAAGCTTTCTGAATACAAGAACGTCCGCAAAAAAGGACTGCGTGCGATAACGCTCGTTGAGGGCGATGAGATCGCGTCCGCATTTCTTACCGAGGGCGACTGCCGTATTCTTACAGCTACCAGAAACGGCGCGGCTATCTGCTTTGATGAGAACGATTGCCGTCCGCTCAGCAGACAGGCTCGCGGCGTAAAGGCTATCAAGCTTCGTGACAATGATTACGTTGTCGGCGCGACAAAGGTATTTGACGATAACGCTACTATACTCACTGTAACTGATATGGGTATGGGCAGAAGATGCGCAGTATCCAGCTATCGCTTACAGAGGCGCGGCGGCTTTGGTATGAAGAACTACAAGGTCAGCGACGAAAAGGGCTTCGTGTGCGGAATCCGTACGCTGGGTCCGGACGATGATGTTATTCTTATCAGCACGGACGGCGTAATAATCCGCTTCCGTGCTAACGATATGCGCGTTATGGGCAGGTCTGCTACCGGCGTACGCGTAATGCGCCTGTCCGAGGAAAGCAGGGTCGCTTCCTTTACCAGAACGGCTCACGACGACAGCGAGAGCACCGAGGAGATCGAAAAGGTTTCCGACGAGGAGGTACAGGCTTCCCTCAGCGAGGACGCTGCTGAAGTTGCTGAGCCGGACGTAACCCCGGATGACGAGGATACTTCTGATAATGAGAGTACAGAGAACTCCGAGGATAAGACCGAGGAATAAACAGAACTGAACAGATTCGCCCGGATCGTAATAATTCGGGCGAATTTTTGAATGTTCCACATGGAACATTATGTCGAACAATTACAAATGAAAGGAACAGAATATGTCATATACTCTTGAAGAATATGATGTTGCGGTAATAGGAGCGGGTCACGCGGGATGCGAAGCAGCTCTGGCGGCGGCTCGCCTGGGACTTAAAACTGCGATATTCACGCTTTCGCTTGACTGTATCGCAAATATGCCGTGTAATCCGTGCATAGGCGGCTCGGCTAAGGGACAGATAGTCTGTGAGATAGATTCCCTGGGCGGTGAAATGGGTAAGGCGGCGGACGCTACGTTCATCCAGTCGCGTATACTCAATCGCGGCAAGGGACCGGCGGTACACAGTCTGAGAGTACAGAGCGACCGTGTGAAATACCACACCTACATGAAACAGACCCTGGAAAACACGCCGAACCTCTTCATCAAGCAGGCGGAGGTCACGGCGGTTGACACTGTGGATGGAAAAGTGACCGCCGTGCGTACGAAGCTCGGCGCAGTACATCCGGTGAAAGCTGCGATAATCACTACAGGTACCTATCTGAATGGTAAAATCCACATCGGCGAGCTGAGCTACAGCTCCGGACCGGACAACCTGCTTCCGTCTGGCGGGCTTACGGATTGTCTGAGAGCGCTGGGTGTTACCATGCGTAGATTCAAGACCGGCACTCCAGCACGTGTGCATAAGCGTTCGATTGACTTTTCTGTGATGGAAGTGCAGTCCGGCGATGAGCAGATAATGCCGTTCTCGTTCGATAACGAGCGTGAAATGAAGAACATAGCCGACTGTTATGTAACATATACAAATGCGGAAACGCATAAAGTCATACTTGATAATCTCGACCGTTCGCCGCTGTATTCCGGGCGTATTGAGGGGATTGGTCCGCGCTACTGTCCGAGTATTGAGGACAAGATAGTGCGTTTCAAGGACAAGGAGCGCCATCAGCTTTTTGTTGAGCCTATGGGACTTGATACCGATGAGTACTATCTCCAGGGCATGTCATCCTCGCTCCCGGAGGATGTACAGGTGAAATTCCTGCGTACGATAAAGGGATTGGAGCATGTTGAGATAATGCGCCCGGCTTACGCGATAGAATACGACTGCTGCGACCCGCTGGAACTCCTGCCGACGCTGGAATTCAAGCGTATCACCGGACTTTACGGTGCAGGACAGTTCAATTGTACAAGCGGATATGAGGAAGCCGCCGCGCAGGGTATCGTTGCCGGAATCAATGCGGCTCTGAAAATCCAGGGCAGGGAACCTATGATACTTGACCGAGCTTCAAGTTACATCGGCACTCTGGTAGATGACCTTGTTACAAAGGGCTGTTCCGAGCCTTACCGAATGATGACGTCCCGCAGCGAGTATCGTCTGATACTCCGGCAGGATAACGCGGCTGACAGACTGCTCCCGGTGGGACACAAGGTCGGTCTGGTTTCCGATGAGCGATATCAGAAGTTTATTGATGAAAAGAAAATCTGCGAACAGGAGTTGGAACGCATCAAATCCGTGACGATACACCCGTCCGATAGTCTGAATAAGCTCCTGCGGGATAAGGGTACGTCTGAAATCACCGCCGGTGTGCGTATGATAGAACTTCTGAAGCGCCCGCAGGTCGATTATACTGACCTTGCGGAGTTTGACCCGGAACGTCCGGCGCTCAAATATTCTCTCGTAAACAAGCTTGAAATTGAGCTGAAATACTCCGGATACATCAAAATTCAGCAGGAACAGATAGAAAAAATGCGACGCCTGGAGGAAAAGAAACTCCCGGCTGACGTTGACTACAAATCAATAAAGGGACTTCGCCTGGAAGCGCAGGAGAAGCTGAACAAATTTCGGCCGCTGAACGTAGGGCAGGCAGGGCGTATTTCCGGTGTTAATCCGGCGGACGTTTCGGTTCTTCTCATCTGGCTTGCTTCGCAGGAAAAGGGGGAACAGAATGGATAATTCACAGAGAACTCAGTATACGATTGAACGCTTTGCCACGGCGGACATAAAAATCACCGACGAAATGGCAGACAAGCTCGTAAAACTTTATGATTTCATGGTCGAATATAATGAAAATGTAAATCTGACTTCAATTACGGAGTTCACGGAGGTTGTGGACAAGCACTTCGTGGACAGCGTTCTGCCTTTTTTTATGGTGGATATTCCAGATGGCAGTTCGTTCATTGACGTAGGCACGGGGGCTGGATTTCCCGCGCTTCCACTGCTTATCGTCCGGCCGGATCTTAAAGGAACCCTCTGCGACAGCCTTAACAAACGCTGTGTTTACCTTGAAAAGGCGTGTGAGCTTGTGAAAATCCGCGCTGAAATAATTCATGCTCGCAGCGAGGAACTCGGCCGCAAGCGCCGCGAGAGCTTTGATTTCGCGACGGCGAGGGCGGTCGCAGCTATGCCAGTGCTTTCTGAATACTGTGTGCCGTTTGTTAAGGTAGGCGGTAAGTTTATTGCACTGAAATCCGTAAACGAGGATATACGCGCGGCGGATTCCGCAGTAAGAAAGCTCGGCGGAGAAATTGCTCAAGTCACTGATTATGAAATTCCGAACGGCGACAAACGCAGACTTGTTGTGGTAAATAAAATATCGCAGACTCCGACACAATATCCCAGAAGCTCCGCAAATATTTCTAAAAAGCCGCTTTGAAGCGGCTTTTTTTAATGCGACAGGTCTGAAAATGTCGGGAAATGCGATATTTTATTGTGGATATTGTTTCCAGAACATGCTATAATGGATTTAACTTAAACGAACCACTGTGAAAGGAAGTTTATAATGAATGGACTGTTCAGAAACAAGGAAAAAACTCTGCAAAGGGTAGTCGCACTGGATACAGGTCTGCTTATCCCGAATAAATCCCAGCCGCGAGTTGATTTCGATGAAAATGAGCTTATGGCTCTGGCGGAGAGTATTCGCGAAAATGGAATTCTCCAACCGATAAACGTACGGCGCTGTGGCGTAAATTATGAGATCGTAAGCGGAGAACGCAGATTTCGCGCCGCTAAAATATGCGGGCTTGATGAGGTTCCGTGCATAGTTATCGACGCGGACGACGAAAAGTCCGCGGTTCTGGCTCTTATTGAAAATATCCAGCGCAAGGATCTCAGCTACTTTGAGGAGGCACTCGCAATCGAACGGCTCATTAAATTTTATGGACTGACACAGGAGGAAGCTGCATCGCGGCTGGGTAAGGCTCAGTCAACGGTAGCCAATAAACTTCGTCTGCTGAAATTCTCGGACGCAGAGCGCGGGCTATTGATAAAAGGTAACGTTACTGAACGGCAGGCGCGTGCATTAGTACGCATAGACGACCAGAAACTCAGAATCCACGCGATGGGGGAAATGATCATCAACAAACTGAACATTGAGCAGACTGAGGATATGGTTGATGGAATACTTCACGGAAAAATCCCTGAGAAAAAATCTTTTCAGGATGATAAGACACAGAGATCCGTAAATACTCGTAAATTTCATTTTCCAGTTCCGCGGCTCTACATAAACAGTATAAACAAGATAGTCAAAACAATGAAAGAAGCGAATATCGACTGTGAAACTGTAATGAACCATGTTGGAGACTGCTACGAGTACACAATAAAAATACATTCCGCCGTTGAAATCTGAAATATCGACATTGTTCCACATGGAACATTTCGACATGGTTATCTATTGTTCTACGTGGAACATGTGAGAAAAAGTCGAAATATTGTTCCATGTGGAACATTTTTTATAAAAAGGTCTTTACTCTTTGAACAGAGTATGATATAATAGATAAGTAAGATGAAATACGGCGTTTTGCCGAAAAAAATGAAGGGGGAGAATGAATTTGGGCGTTGTTATCGGCGTTGTGAATCAAAAGGGCGGCGTAGGCAAGAGCACAACATCAATCAATGTGTCTGCCGGGCTTGGCGCTCTTGGCAAGAAAGTCCTGCTGATAGATTTTGACCCACAGGGGAACTCCACCACCGGATTTGGTATCAAGAAGAAAACTCTTGACGTCTCAATTTATGAGATAATCATGGGGGAGGCTCGTCCGCAGGAGGGTATTATAAAGACAAGATACAAGAATGTTGATATCATTCCGGCAACAAGCATGTTCTCGGAAGCTGAATTAAAGCTTGCAGACATGGAGATGAGAAATTACCAGCTCAGAAAGGTCGTCCTGCAATTAAAGGATGATTATGATGTGATTATCATCGACTGCCTGCCGTCCCTTGGCGTACTGGCGGTCAATGCTCTGGTCGCGTGCGACAGAATTATCGTGCCGATGGTGTGCGAACCTTTCGCCCTTGAGGGACTTGCGCAGCTCATGCAGACCGTCAAAAAGGTCAAGAGAGCTGCAAATAAGGATCTTCAGTTAATGGGAATCGTGTTCACCATGCTTGACAGGCGGCTTCTCGCAAGCAACGAGATCATGCGTGACATAAAGAGAACGTTCCCGTCGGACGTAATATTCAAAACCGAAATTCCGCGTAACGTCAGAATAACAGAGGCACAGAGCCACGGCGAGCCTATTATATTCTACGACAAGAATTCAAAGGGCGCGGATACATATAAGCGTCTTTCAAAGGAAGTGCTTGAAAAGGTACGCGAAATGGAGAGAAAGAATGAGCAATAAGAGAATCGGCGGAGATTTCAGCAGCCTTTTCGACGACAACAGCATGGAGGAGTCCGAGGGGCTGAGAACGCTGCGCATTTCTGAGATAGAGCCGAACAAGGGACAGCCGCGTAAGGTGTTCGATAAGGAAGCCATGGAACAGCTGGCGGCTTCAATTCAGCAGAACGGCGTATTACAGCCGCTGCTCGTCCGCCCGCTTGCTACGGGTAACTATCAGATAATCGCCGGTGAAAGACGCTGGAGAGCTGCAAAAATCGCAGGACTGAATGAAGTTCCCGTTGTTATAAGGGACGACCTCTCAGAGGAGCAAGTAATGCAGGTTGCTCTGATTGAGAACCTGCAAAGGGAAAACCTCAATCCCATAGAGGAAGCACAGGGCTACCGCGAGCTTATCGACAACTACAAAATGACCCAGGATCAGCTTTCAAAGGCACTGGGTAAAGCGCGTTCCTCCATTGCTAACAGCCTGGGACTTCTGACGCTTCCTATCGGAGTACGCGACCTGCTGATGGACGGCAGATTGTCAATGGGGCATTGTAAGGCGCTGAAAGCAATAAAAGACCCCGCTCTCATGACTGAAATAGCGGTACGCGCTGCTGAGGGAGAACTCAGCGTACGCAGTATTGAAGCCATAGCCAAGCGTGAAGCAAAGCGCGACGAGGAGCAGAAGCTCATCAAGCCGAGAATGGCTTATTACACCGAGGTGGAAATGAGCCTTACCGAGGCGCTGGGAACCAAGGTGCGTATCTGCGAGGGCAAAAAGACCAACACGCTCCAGATAGCATTTGAGGACAAGGATCAGCTTGAGGGCATACTCCGGCTGATGGACGTAAAATAACTGACTACAGGCGAAAACCTGAATCATAAAAAAGAAAGGCAAAGAACATGATAGACATTAAGTTTTTAAGAGAAAATCCCGACGTAGTTAAGGAGAACATCAAGAAGAAGTTCCAGGACAGCAAGCTTCCTCTGGTTGACGAGGTTATCGAGCTGGACGCTCAGCTGCGTAAGGCACAGCAGCGCGGCGACTCCCTGAGAGCTGACAGAAACCGTATTTCCAAGGAGATCGGCGGATTTATGGCAAAGGGTCAGAAGGAAGAAGCTGAAAAGGCTAAGGCTCAGGTAAAGGAATTCTCTGACGAGCTTGCAGAACTTGAGAAGCAGGAAGAGGAGCTTTCTGAAAAGGTAAAGAAGATCATGATGACAATTCCGAACATCATTGATC
>CAKSHT010000091.1 GCA_934457235.1 uncultured Oscillospiraceae bacterium | reverse complement strand
TTGGGCGTTGCCCAAGTCCACCGCTTCGCTTCTGCGCGCACGGTTTGTCGGCATAGCCGACAAACCAGCGTAAGACCAAAGGTCGTCGCCTTGCGTAAGGCGCAGCCGTCGCTTAGACACTTGTGCGGATAGAAGTATTTTTTGACCCGGCAAAGCTGGGTCAAAAAATTGATTTTAAAAGCCCGCTTCGTGGGAAAAATTTACTTTTTCGACAGACTGAAATGCCCCGCTGAAAGCGGGGCATTTATACTATATAATAACTAATCACTGTTCAATGTGGATATTCTCCGCAATGCCGGAGAAAATATCGGCGATGAATCCCGGAGTATTCGGGCAGGTCTGCACTATGATATCCCTTGCCCGCCCGGCGGAAACGCCCTCGCCGATTTCGACAGTTCCGCGGGTGAGATCGCCTATCGCAACCGGAGCGCTTGCGATACCTCCGACTGCGATCTGCCCGGCGTACGCAGCGCCGCCCATCGCGTAAACTCCGCAGGCAACCCCCCCGAACGCCGTAATCCCGGCGGCTATCCCGCCGAATGCAACAAGTCCCGCAGATATCGCACCGAACGCCAGAAGTCCCGCTGCCATCGCCCCGAAAGCAAGCAGCCCTGCCGCCAGTACGCCCAACGATACCAGTCCCACCGCGAGGAATCCCAGCGACACAACGCCTATCGCCTTATTTCCGATGGCGATTATCCCGCGGGCAGTACGTCTGCCTAATCCGAAATTAATGTGTACCAGCGGGATACCGCGTACTGTGCGGGCGCTCTTGTATTCGTATTCGAATACGAATCTGTGGGGCTTTATTTTCTGAATCTGCGGCTCCGGGGAAGTTCCATTGATAAGCTCGTCGGTCGTTATTCCGAAAAGATCGCTCATTGCCGCGAGCTTCTCAAGCTCCGGAGTTGTCTGACCGAGTTCCCATTTTGATATAGTCTGGCGCGTTACGCCGAGCTTTTCCCCTAGCTGCTCCTGCGACCATCCTCTTGCACGGCGAAGCTCCATGAGTTTCTGTGAAAAGTTCATCATTTTTACCTCGTTTCTTGTGGTTTTTGTATTCTTATCTTACCACAGAAGCGCCCGAATGTCTACCAATTATCGCCGGAATTTTGTCAACAGAACTTAACATTGGCTTAACAGAGCTGTTTGCGGGGTATTGATATTGTTGGAAAATTCCACTTGATTTTTATTGAAAAATGTGTTATATTATAAATAGTCACACGCATTGTAAAATATCGGAGGTATATAAGATGTCCGTTAATCTTCAGAAAGGTCAGAAAGTAGACCTTACCAAAGGCAACACCGGCTTAAAAACGATTCTTGTAGGTCTTGGCTGGGACGAAGCACCGAGGAAGTTTTCGCTGTTCTCCAAGCACCAGGATATAGACTGCGACGCGTCCGCGCTGCTCATCAGCGCCCAGACCGGAAAGCTGAACGGCCCGATCGACGTTGTGTATTTCGGAAACCTTACACACCAGTCCGGCGCTATACATCACATGGGCGACAATCTCACCGGCGCAGGCGATGGCGACGATGAGCAGATACTTGTTGAGCTTCCGAAGCTCGGCACGGCGTATTCCAAGATTGTTTTCACGGTGAATATCTATCAGGCTATGCAGCGCAAGCAGCATTTCGGCATGATAAAGAACGCGTTCATCAGACTGGTGGACGCCGACAAGGGCACAGAGCTTTGCAGATACAATCTGTCCGAGAATTACGACGGAAAGACCGCTATGGTATTCGGCGAGATATATCTGTACAACGGCGAGTGGAAATTCAACGCTATCGGCGAGCCGACGAATGACAACAGCATTTCAGAGCTTGCCGCAAGATATCAGCGCTAATTGAACAGGAGGATACCATTATGACAAAGAAGCTTGTAGTTATCGCAGGGATCATTGGACTTGCAGCCGTAGCAGCTGCCGCAGTTGCTTACTTCCTGACCAGGAACAAGGCAATTGCTGAGTGTCTCGACTGCGAGGAGGACGACGAGATCTGACAGATCGCGTCACAAAAACGTACGAATACCGCGGAGGGCTTCCTCTGCGGTGTTTTGCTTGAAAGAAAGGGCAGTTATGCCCGCAGGAGTTTAGAAAATGGCAAAGGAAAAAGAGATAAAGACAAACGCAATGCGCATGCTGGATAAGCTGAAGCTTCCGTACACGGTGCACACCTACGAGTGCGACGAGTTCATTGACGGCGTACATATCGCGGAAATGCTCGGACAGGACTGCGCGAGCTGCTTCAAGACCCTGGTCACAAAGGGAAAGAGCGGCAATTACTATGTATTCGCGCTTCCGGTGGACAAGGAACTTGACATGAAGAAGTGCGCAAAGACCGTCGGCGAGAAATCGCTTGAGATGGTGCACGTCAAGGACATAAATGCAGTTACCGGCTATATCCGCGGCGGCTGCACGCCAATCGGCATGAAGAAGCAGTACAAGACTGTTATCCACAAGTCCGCGCTGGATTTTGAGAAAATGATCATAAGCGGCGGAAAGCTCGGCGCCCAGCTGGAGCTTACCCCGGCTGACCTCGCGAAGGCGTGCCAGGGAGTTTTTGACGATATCATTGCGGAGTAACGCAGAATAGCACGGGAGTGGCAGGTAATACTGCCGCTCCTTTTTTAGTGCGGTAAGGTTGGCAGATTTAGTTAAATGTTTCAAAATATCTATTGACATAATGGAGTTTTTAGGTTATAATTATCTTTGAGCAGGCATTATTATGTAACCTTTTTTCACGCCTGCCGCAGATCTCAGATAGGATTGTGCGTACAGCGCACGGAATGTTGAGCCGTATTTTTGCGGCTGTTCATGGAGGTCAATTCAATGTCAGATTACATCAGAAGGCTGCCGGTCTACCTGCTGCTCGACTGCTCAGGTTCTATGTCCGGAGAACCCATTGAGGCGGTAAAACAGGGAATAAAGGCGCTTCTTACTGAACTCAAGGGCGATCCCCAGGCGCTTGAGACCGCGTGCCTTTCAGTTATAACTTTTAACAGCACAGCAAGACAGATATCACCGCTGACGGAGCTTATGCTCTTCAAGGAGCCGGAGCTTACCGCAGGCGGAGCCACCGCCCTCGGCGGCGCGCTTACTGTCCTCGCTGACTGCATCAGAAACGAGGTACGCACCTCCACGCCTACCCAGAAGGGCGACTGGAAGCCGCTTGTGTTCCTGCTGACCGACGGCGCTCCTACAGATAACCTGGACGACGGGATTGAAGCGCTGAAGAAGGTGTCCACAAGCAATATCATCGCATGCGCGGCAGGCGCGAATGCAAATACGAACACACTCAGGAAGATCACGAACAACGTTCTCCTGATGAATAATCTTACCGCTGGAGATCTGGCAGCGTTCTTTGCGTGGGTCTCCGGCTCGATCAAGGCGTCCTCCAAGAGTATTGACGCAAAGCCCGGAGAGGCTATCCAGCTTCCGCCGCCTCCCCAGGGATTTGCGATCGTTCCCTGACCGGGTGATATATGGACAGAGAAGAAAACAAGCTCCCTGCGGCTGAGCCGGCGGAGCAGATCCCGTCGGAGGTCCCGCCTGACGAAAACCGGGCGGTCAGCGCGGCTGAACAGAGCCCCCCGGAGTCCGGAGAGGCTCCGGAGCAGCATATTTCCGACAGCGAGGTCATGAAGCATACGGCGTCACTGTGGCGCTACCGTACGATAATCGAGGACGGTACCGAGCTTCACACCGAGTACCATAGCAAATTTGCCAGAACGGATAACGGCAGCATCATCGGCGCCCGCGTCCGCGGAAAGAAGCACAAGCACGAGGGTACGAACTGCGATGACTGGTTCGAAACCGCAGAAGCTGACGGCTGTATGATCGCGGTGGTGGCGGACGGAGCCGGTTCCAAGCAGCTTTCGCGCATCGGTGCGCGGGTGAGCTGTGAGGCGGCGGTGGAGTACCTTAAAAAGGCGCTCCCCGAAATATTCAGACAGGACGATGGGCTGCGTGGTAAGCTCTCCGGCGATATCGGCGGAGATGAGTTCCTGGGCGCCTGCGGTCAGTTCGCGGCGGTCATCAGAGGTTCGGCTGAAAGGGCGTTTGACGCGGTTATAACCAAGCTCAAATCGCTGTACAACGACGAGCATTACATCTCCACACTGGGCAGGAATCCCACGCTTGCCGATATGGGAAGCACGTTCCTGGCTGCGGTGGCAGTACCGGTGGAGGTGCAGGGCGAGAAGCAGCGCTTCGTTGTTACCCTGCAAATTGGCGACGGCTGTATCTGCGCGATAGACAGCAGCGCCGACCATGACAATTGCTTCAGACTTCTTGGCGAAGCCGACAGCGGCGCGTTCTCCGGAGAAACTGAGTTTCTTTCCGAAAGAATGGTGTCCGAGGGCAATATCGCACGTAAGATCCGTATAAGCCGCGGCAGATCAGACATATTAATGCTGATGAGCGACGGAGTTGCCGATGATTATTTTCCGGCACAGCCGATGATGAAGCGATTGTACCTCGACCTGTGCCTTAACGGGATAATTCCGATGGCAGGGGACTGCAAGGGACACCTGGAGCCTGCGCCGCTGGAGTTCCCGGCGGTAACGCCGGAGCAGAAGCCCGTTGCGATACAGTACACCAAGCAGCTCCTCCGCGAGAGGTCTGACGAAGCCGTGAACGAACTGTGGGACGACCGCGAAACGCTTCGACCCTACAGTCTTGCCGCCTGGGGGAAGTCCCTCGGCGACAGTCCTGAGAAGCGTCTGCAATGCTGGCTTGATAATTACAATGAGCGCGGCAGCTTTGATGATCGCACACTGGTGGTCATGCATTTCAACAAATAGTAGTTTCTTGCACGGTATCTACGATAAGTATATTGGCTTATGCATCGAGAGTAATTTATGCCGAGCATAGGAAAAAAACAGTTGGTTCGTGTGAAATTCAGCAGATTTCCAGAACATATTGTATAATTACTGACGATATCAACAAAGAGTATCACAAAATGCGCCGGAGGGAGGCGGAGGAATGCAGAGCGGGGAGCTGATAACAGCAACGCTGGAGGGTGGCGGCACAATAGATTTCGTATACGACGCCAACGCGCCCCGGGGCGGAATGAAGCACACATTCTTCACGCCGGACAAAAAGTACGCGGTGCAGTTCTTCAACGACCCGCGGGACGGAATGAATCCGAATATCCAGGACCGCATACGCACCATCGTTGGGATATACAATCCCACGGTGCCGGAGGAAAACGGCGGCGCCATCGGCAACACGAAAAAGACTGCGGATTATTTTCGCAGCAGATTCTGCTGGCCGGTTGCGATAGTCAGCCGACCGGAGTTCGGGATAGTCTGTCCGACGTACCCGAGCAAATTCTTCTTCGGGGACGGCGCTTCCACCGCTGGGCTTAACATGAAGGGCAAGGACAAGAAGAGCAACTGGTTCACAGGGCGCATGAGGAAGTACATAAGTCCCGGCGAGCTTGGGGATTTCCGAACGATGCTCAGCGCGGCGATATGCCTGTCGCGGAGCGTTCGCAGAATGCACCAGGCGGGGCTTGCGCATTCAGACCTGTCATGCAACAATGTGCTTATCGACCCTCAGACAGGCAGCACGGTCGTCATCGATATAGATTCACTGGTAGTCCCCGGAAAATATCCCCCGGAGGTATGCGGTACAAAGGGCTATATAGCTCCGGAGGTGCTGGCGACCATGGAGCATGACCCAGGCGACCCGCGGCGCTGTCTGCCGTGCGTTTCTACGGATCTGCACGCGCTGCCGGTGCTTATTTACGAATATCTGTTCCTGAGGCACCCGCTTGCGGGACCGAAGGTATACAGCACGGCTTCGGCGGAGGAGGACGATTTCCTCGGCATGGGGCCGATGGCTACATTTATAGAGGATCCCAACGACAGGAGCAACAGACCTCCCGACCTTGACGTGACGATACAGTCGCTGTCAAAGGGACTGGAGAAGCTTTTCCTGCGTGCATTCGTAGACGGACTGCACAAGCCCTCCGAGCGCCCGATGGCGATGGAGTGGGAGAGCGAGCTTCTGAAAGCCTGGGACAGACTGCGGCGGTGCGAGAATCCACGCTGCACAAAGAAGTGGTTCATTCTCAGAGATGAGAATAACCCCATATGCCCCTTCTGCAAAACACGAGTTACGGACAGGATCATCAAGCTCACGTTAAAGAGCGGGGTGCGGGGCAAGAAAGGCGTGTACAGGGACTGCGGCGAGCTGATCGCATACGACCAGATGCCGCTGTACGACTGGCACATCTTTTCCAACGTCCATAACGATGAAAAGGCGGGCACGGATATGCGTGCGTACATCTGCAAGCATAACGGTATGTGGCTGCTCGTCAACAACGGCGTTGAGGGAATGACATCCCCGACCGGCAGGCTTGTCCCGCGCGGGCAGGCTATCGAGCTTAAGGACGGAGCCGTGTTCCGCATGACAGACCGTGAGAACGGGCTGCTGTGCGAGGTGACGGTATATTGAGTCCGCTCAAGAGAGGAAAAGGTATGAAACAATTTGGATTGACAGATAGTCAGGCTGAGGAGTCCCGCAGTAAATACGGCGACAACAGCATGACAGAGCAGGCGTCCGAGAGCTTCTGGGATAAGCTCAAGGGAAACCTCGGCGACCCGATGATAAAAATACTCATCGTGGCTCTGCTGATTAATGTTGTACTGGCTATACTCGGCGGCGTCGGCGTTATCAAGGACGGCGCGCCGGAGTGGTATGAGCCGATAGGGATTTTCGTCGCTATCGCGCTGGCTACGCTGGTTTCTACGTTCTCTGAGTACAGAAACGAGAACGCGTTCCAGAAGCTCCAGGAAGAAGCTTCGCGCATTATGTGCAAGGTGTACCGCAACGGCGAGATAGCCGAGGTGGCTATCAACGACATCGTTGTCGGCGACGCTATCCTGCTCCAGTCCGGTGATAAGATCCCGGCGGACGGTATCATAATCGACGGCGACATCAAGGTCGATCAGTCGGTGCTCAACGGCGAGAGCCGCGAGGCAAAGAAGATCGCCACCCCCGATGGCTGGACGGATAACGACGAGAGCCTTAATTTCGACAACGAGTACAAGGTATTCCGCGGAAGCGTCGTATGTTCCGGCAACGCCGTTATGGAAGTAACGGTAGTTGGTGACAAGTCCGTTTACGGCAAGATCGCAAGCGAACTCCAGGTTGAGGATGACCGCGAAACTCCGCTTAAGGTTAAGCTCGGAAAGCTGGCTGACGGCATAAGCAAGTTCGGCTACATCGGCGGTATCGCCATCGCCATCGCAATGCTCTTAAAGACACTGTTCATGGGCGAGGGCGGCATCGAAGCCTTCCTGTTTGCCGGGGGCGTATTCCAGTGGGCTGCGCTGCTTGAGGCGGTTATCCAGTCCGTAATGCTGGCGGTTATCATCATCGTTATGGCTGTTCCTGAGGGACTTCCTCTGATGATCGCAATAGTTTCCGCGCAGAACATGGGCAAGATGCTGAAAGACAACGTCCTTGTAAGAAAGGTAGCAGGAATAGAGACCGCAGGATCTCTGAATATCCTGTTCTCTGATAAGACCGGCACCATCACAAAGGGCAAGCTCGAGGCGGTAACGTTCATCAACGGCGCGCTGCATGAGTCCAAGACCTTTGACGAGGTAGGCGGCAAGCTCAAGGACATTCTGTCACTGTCTATCCACAAGAACACCCTTTCCGTTATTTCCGGCGAGGGCAAGGCCATGAAGGTGATCGGCGGTAACGCTACCGAGCGCGCTATACTCGGCTTTGCGGCAGGAACTGCATGTTCTGCGAACGTAAAGGCAGTGGGAAATATTCCGTTCAACTCTACTAATAAGTATTCCGCTACCCAGGTGACTGGCGATTATGACCTGTCCCTTATCAAGGGCGCGCCGGAGAAGATTCTTCAGCGATGCTCGCATTACTGGGACGAGAACGGTGAAAAACAGCCATTCAACATGACTGAACTCAACAAGCAGATAGACGAGCTTGCGGGACGCGCGATACGTGTTCTTGCCATCGCAACCAGCGAGGACGCACTCGGCGAGGAAGCGCTTCCTGACAGCAGCAACTGGACGCTGGTGGGTGTTGTGGGAATCCGCGACGAGGTACGTCCGGAGTCCGTAACGGCTATCGCTGAGGTTAAGGGCGCGGGCGTGCAGGTAGTCATGATAACCGGCGACCGCAAGGAAACCGCAGTGGCTATCGCAAAGGACGCAGGTCTGCTGGAAAAGGACACCGATGTTGTTCTTACCTCCGACGAGCTTGCAAAGCTCTCTGACGACGAGATTAAGAAGATGCTCCCGAATATCCGCGTTATCGCGAGAGCGCTCCCCAGCGACAAGAGCCGACTGGTACGTCTTGCGCAGGAGCTTGACCTTGTAGCCGGAATGACCGGCGACGGCGTAAACGACTCCCCGGCGCTCAAGAAAGCGGACGTCGGCTTCGCAATGGGCGGCGGTACTGAGGTCGCAAAGGAAGCCAGCGATATCGTTATCCTGGACGACAACTTCAACTCAATCGACAAGGCTATCCTTTACGGACGTACGATTTTCAACTCCATCAGAAAGTTCATCGTATTCCAGCTTACTATCAACGTTTCCGCGGTACTGATAAGCTTTATCTGCCCGCTTCTGGGACTCAACAACCCGCTTTCCGTTATCCAGATACTGTGGGTAAACCTTGTAATGGATACCCTGGCGGCACTGGCATTCGGCGGCGAGCCGGCTCTCCACCGTTTCATGAATGAGAAGCCCAAGCGCAGAACTGAGCATATCATCAGCAAGAACATGATGAGCCAGATAATCACCGGCGCGGCGTGGACTTTCATTCTGTCCCTGTCCATGCTGATACTCGGCAGCTTTGACGCTGACCCTGCGACCCCCGGAATAAGCTTTCTGGAGAGCTGGGGCTTCCTGCGCAACAGCGATATCCCCGGTGAAACGCACGCATACCTGCACACGGCGTACTTTGCGTTCTTCATCTTCGTTGCGGTATTCAACGCATTCAATGCAAGAACAGATCGCGTGAACCTGTTCGATAACATCAGCAAGAACAAAGGCTTCCTTACCGTATTCGGTATCATCGCAGTTGTCCAGATACTGATGACATACCTCGGCGGAGCTATCCTTCAGGGCTATGGAATGTATCCCGTTGAGTGGCTCATGGTGCTGGTAATGGCT
>CAKSHT010000090.1 GCA_934457235.1 uncultured Oscillospiraceae bacterium | reverse complement strand
GGATGGGTTTTGTTTGAATTTGAAGATCTTGCAAATGTAGGACGGTATATCGGAGCGATGTTCGGCGGAAACGGCGTGTTTATGGATGATGCGGCTACCAACTATATCGTGAACTACGGACTTATCTTCGCGATATGCATTTTCGGCAGCTCCGACGTGCTCAAGAATATTACAGCGTATATCCGCAAGAAAGCTCCGGAGTGGGCGCAGTACGGCTTCCCGGTGGTGGATACAGTAGTCATGCTGGCTTCCGTGGCGTATATCGCGACCTCCAATTACAACCCGTTCCTGTACTTTAACTTCTGACGAAAGGAGAACAGCATATGAAATTCAGAATGACCCCGGCGAAGCTCTCTATAGCGCTGTTCACAGTGGTGACGCTGGCAGTTCCGGCGGTGACCGCGGTTCTCCCGAAGCAGGAGCGCAGCGAGAACGAAAATCGCACCCTTGCGGAGTTCCCCGACCTTGTTGACCATACGAAGATGGACAATGCGGAGGATCTCGGCGATGTAGTCGGCGCGATCAAATGGGATTATATCACCGTCCGTGACAAGGACAGCTGGATGGACGATTTCGAGACCTACTTCGCTGACCATCTCGTCGGCAGGGAGGACTGGGTGCGAACCAAGAACGAGATCGAAAAGCTTGCCGGAAAGAGGGAGATAAACGGTGTCTACACCCTGGACGACCAGATGATACAGGTGTTCAAGGAGTACAACGAGGACGACGTACTGAAATCCCTCAACGCCATGAACAAATTCGCGGAGACCCACCCGGATATGCAGGTGAGCCTTATGCTTGCGCCTACCGCGCAGGAGATATTCAGCGGCGAGATACCGTCATACGCGGGCTACCTCAGTGAAAAGAGCTTTATTGACGAATGCTACAAGAAGATGAACGGAATCACGACGATCGATTCTCTGAGCTTCCTTTCCGGACACAAGAACGACTATGTGTTCTATCGCACCGACCACCACTGGACCAGCCTGGGCGCGTACTACGCGTACTGTGCGGCTGCAAAGACCCTGGGCTACAGCAGCTATGGCCTGGACAGCTTCAACATCGAAACCGCAAGCAGCAGTTTCCGGGGAACGCTTTATTCCAAGACGCTGGATAACTCCATCACACCGGACAGCATAGATTACTACATGCTCGCCTCCGGGGAGCCGAAGATAAAAATGACAGTTTCTGACGGAAGAAATGAAACTGAGTACGACAGCCTGTATATCCGCAGCTACCTTGACGTGAAGGACAAGTACTCCAGCTTCACCGGCAGCAATTCGCCGCTCGTGACCATAGAAACTGACGTCAATAACGGCAAGAACCTGCTGCTGATAAAGGACAGCTACGCGCACAGCCTTGTCCCGTTCCTGTCCAAGCACTACAACAAGATAACGATGGTGGATATGCGCTACATCAACACCGACCTGAACAATCTGATAGACCTCAGCGAGTATCAGCAGACGATGTTCATGTTCAATGTAGTGTCGTTCAGCTCCGACCTCAATATCAAGAAGATCGCGCTGACTAAGTAAATTTTTTTAAGGAGAACGCTTTTGGATACAAAGAATATCGCTGAGATAGAACAGCTCGCAAAGTCCGGCGGGGCGCAGGGAAACGGCGTGAACGAGGTATTTTCCCGCGTATACTGCGCCATGCAGAAAACTCTTGGCATAACTCCCTATGCGGAGCAGATCGGGGCGGCTCTCGCGCTTTCCGGACACAATATGGTCCAGATGCAGACCGGAGAGGGCAAGACCTTTTCCGCCGTATTTGCGGCGTGCCACGAAGCGCTCTCCGGCGGTCAGGTGATGATACTGACTTTCAACGATTATCTCGCGAAGCGCGACTATGAGTGGACGAAGCCCGTCTATGACGAGATGGGCGTTACCATCGGCTGCGTTACTGCGGATACTCCCAGGGAGCAGCGCCGGGAGCTTTACGGCAGGCAAGTGGTTTACCTCACTGCCAAGGAAGCCGGGTTCGATTATCTGCGGGATTTCGTGTGCTATTCCACCGGGGACATGGTGTTCCCGGATAAGCTGAACTTCGCCATCGTGGACGAAGCTGACAGCATTATGATAGACGAAGCGCGTATACCGCTGGTGATCGCCGGGGATATCGAAGCTCAGGACGACGGCTCTACTGCTGCTGTCTATGAAAAGGTCAGCGGTTTCACTGAGGACGATTACGGCATCGACGAGGACAGCCGCAATGTCTATCTCACCGACGACGGCGCGGACAAGGCGGAGGAGATATTTGACTGTGACATCTACAGCGAGGAAAGCACCGGACTTCTCGCGAAGATATGCGCCTGCATAAAGGCGCGTGTAATGCTTACAGAGGACAAGGACTACATAGTCAAGGACAAAAGCATACTCCTGGTGGACGAATTCACCGGCAGAGCCGCTCCGGGACGCGTATTCCCCGGCGACCTCCAGGCGGCGGTCGAAGCGAAGCACGGGCTGAAGATAACCTCCCGCGGACGGATCATGGGCAACATCGCGTTACAGTATTTCCTGCGGCTGTTCCCGAAGCTCGCCGGAATGACCGGCACCGCTGAGCAGTCCAGGGAGGAGTTCGATACGATATACGGATTGCCTACCGTCGTCATTCCGACAAGACTGCCGTGTCAGCGCACCGACCACCCGCTTGAGATGTACTACAACGCGGACGAAAAGCGTCGTGCAGTAGTTTCCGCGATAAAGGAAGCACACGCGATAAAGCGCCCGGTGCTTGTCGGCACGGAGAGCATAAGCGAATCCGAAATCCTGGCGGCGGAGCTTGAGAAGACCGGGATTTCCTGCGCGGTGCTCAACGCGAAGAATGACGAAGCGGAAGCCGAAATAATCTCCCGTGCCGGAGAGCCTGGCGCGGTGACGATATCCACTAACATGGCGGGGCGCGGCGTAGATATAAAGCTCGGCGGCGCGGACAGTCACGCAAAGACCGAGGTCGAAGCCGCCGGAGGACTGCTTGTGCTGGCGACCGCAATGCGCGAAAGCTCCCGCATAACTCAGCAGCTCCGCGGCCGCGCGGGACGCCAGGGCGACATCGGTGAGAGCCGTTTTTTCGCTGCGCTTGACGATGAGATTATGACCCGCAACGACCTGCGCTCGCTTGCAGGCCGGCATTATCCTGCGCAGCCGATGAGCGGCGCGATAGAGGATAAGTCCCTGATAAAGGAAGCGGAGCGTGTACAGCGCATCTCGGAGGGCGATACCTTTGACGAGCGCGTGAACCTCATGAAATATACCATGATAGGCGAGAAGCACCGTGCAATGACGTTCGGAAAGCGCACCGCATTGCTGGAGGGAACCTACGACAGCGACCTCTGGCAGAAGCACGCGCCGGAGCTTTGCGCGCAGGCGGAGGAGCGCTTCGGAAAGGACGCGCTTCAGGCAAAGCAGAATGTTGTTCTGGCGGCATTGCTGAACGAATTCTGGTGCGATTACCTGGATTACACCGCGTACCTCCGGGAGGGTATCCACCTCACTCAGATAGCGGGGCGCGATCCGGCGGAGGAATATAACATCGCCTGCGAGGAGTACTACAACGGCGCGGCGGAGAGCCTGCCGGAGCGCATGGCGGAGAAGCTCGCGGAGCTGATGGAATGCAGCTCCCTGGAGGATTACAAGCCGCTTATGCCGAGCCGCACCTACACCTACCTGCTGAACGACACCGGCGAGGAGTTCAAGCGCAAACCTATCCTCATGAACATATTCTCGGACGAGCCGGAGGAGAAGCCTAAGAAACAGCCGGAGCGCGAGGAATACACCTCCATACTGGAGGACCAGCCCGCCGAAAAGCCCAAAAAGGGATTTTTCGCAAAACTGTTCGGAAAGAAGTAATTATGTCAACTGTATGTGCAATAGCCACGCCGCCGGCGGCCGGGGGCATTTCGGTGATAAGGATATCCGGCGAGAGAGCCGCAGAAATAGCCGCACGGGTATTCCGTCCGGTATCCGGCAGGAGCGCGGAGGAGCTTACGGGCTACCGCGCCGCTTACGGAAAGATATACGACGGCGGCGAACTGCTTGACGACGGCGTACTTCTGATGTACCGCGCGCCGCACAGCTACACCGGCGAGGACACTGCGGAAATTTCCTGCCACGGCGGTATTTACGTGACCCGCCGGGTGCTTTCCGCCTGCGTAAAGGCGGGGGCGCAGCCTGCGGGTCCCGGAGAGTTCACCAAGCGCGCCCTGCTCAACGGAAAGCTTTCGCTGACCCAGGCAGAAGCGGTCGCGGATATCATCAGCGCCCAGGGTGGGCAGCTGCTCAGCTGTGCCAACGGACAGCGCGACGGCGCGCTGTTCCGCCGCATGGAGGACTGTGCCGCGAAGATAATGGAGGTGTCAAGCCAGATATCCGCGTGGATAGACTATCCGGACGATGATACTCCGGTGGTAACGCAGGAATGGCTGACAGAGAAGCTTTCCGCAGTGCAGGATATGTTCCGGGAGCTTCTGGCTGGCTACGACACCGGACGCATGCTCCGGGAGGGAATTTCCTGCGCGATAGTCGGCAAGCCGAACGCGGGTAAATCCACGCTGATGAACAGCCTTGCCGGGCAGCAGCGCAGCATAGTTTCTGATATCGAGGGAACTACCCGCGACATCGTGGAGGAAACAGTAGCGCTCGGCGACATAGTACTGCGCATCGCTGACTGCGCCGGTATCCGCGAAACCTCCGACCCGATAGAGAAGATCGGCGTTGACATCATGCTAAGGCGCCTGGAGAGCGCAGACATCATACTTGCGGTGTTCGACGGCTCCCGGGAGATTTCCGCTGAGGACGAACGTTTGTTGAAGCTTCTCTCCGGCAGGAACGTAGTTGCGATAGTCAACAAGACCGACCTACCGCAGAAGCTGGACTGCTCCGTCATTGAAGCCGCCCTGGGCGCTCCGGTGAAGCTTTCCGCGAAGCAGGACAATGCGGCGGCGCTCCTTGAAAGGGCGGTCAGTGAGCGCCTTGACCTCGACAGGCTTGACCCGGACGCCGGATTTATCGCCAACGAGCGCCAGCGCGACTGTATCATCAGAGCTTCCGAGGCGGTAGACGGCGCGGTTTCCGCCGCAGAACTCGGAGTAACTCCGGACGCGGTAGGCGTTATGCTGGAGAAGGCTCTTGACGCCGTTTACGAGCTTTCCGGCAAGCGCGCCGGGGACGAGGTAATAGACGAGGTGTTCCGGCGCTTCTGCGTGGGAAAGTGAGGTAACTGCATGAATATTCTGATAATCGGCTGCGGCAGAGTTGGAAGCGAGCTTGCGGGACTTCTGGATAAGCGCGGCCACGACGTTTCGGTTATAGACCGTCACGAGGAGAATTTTGAGCGCCTGCCGGGTGATTTCGGCGGATTTACCACTGCCGGAGTAGCTATAGACCAGGAGGTACTAAAAAAAGCTGGCATCGAGACCTGCGACGCCGTGTGCGCAGTCACCCAGGACGACGATCTGAACATCATGGCGGCTCAGCTCGCGGAGGAGATTTTTCGTGTGCCTAGGGTATTCGCGAGAATATCGGACCCTGACAAGTCCGATGTGTTCAAGGGTTTCGGGATACACACCGTGTGTCCGACGACGCTCACCGCTGAGGCGGCGATGGCGGCTATTGAGGATATCAGCGAGGAAGCGAGCGTTTCCATTCAGCATAACGTCGTGCGTTTCGTCACGATGGATATGCCCGCGGAATTTGTCGGAAAGCTCCCGCAGGACATTGAGCTTGAGGACAACGAGAGCCTTTTCGCGATAATCCGCGGCAACGGAGTATTCCTGCTCTACACCGGGCAGGTGATAACCCTGGGCGAGAAAGACCGCCTGGTATTTGCACGGCAGTCCTGATAATATCAGCTTTTCACGGAATATACAGAGAAAACGCCGCGTCGGACGGCGTTCACAAGGAGACGATACATATGTTCAGACTGGTTATTTTTGACCTTGACGGAACTCTTCTGAATACGATAGGCGATCTAGCCGCAGCCGGAAACCACACCCTGGCTGAAATGGGGTTTCCGCAGCATGAGGAGGACAAGTACAGGCACTTCGTCGGCAACGGAATTCCGAAGCTCATCGAGAGGATGCTCCCGGCTGGGCACGACAAGGCGACGGAGGAACGCGCGTTCGCGATGTTCAACGAGTATTATTCGCAGCACAAGTGCGACCACACAAAGCCCTATCCCGGAATGCCGGAGATGATACGTGAAATAAAGGCGCACGGCGTTATCTGCGGCGCAAATTCCAATAAGGCAGACGAGTTCACCAAGGAGCTTATCCGGCTGAATTACGGCGATGAGATAACCGAGGTGATAGGCTACGGAGCGGGATTCCAGCCTAAGCCGGATCCGGGAGCGGCGCTGGAGATAATCCGCCGCACCGGCGTAAAGCCGGAGGAAGCACTCTACGTTGGCGACAGCGATGTTGACGTAATGACCGGACATAACGCGGGGATCTCAGTCTGCGCGGCTCTGTGGGGCTTCCGCAGCTACGAGGAGCTGGCGGCGCAGAAGCCGACATTCTTTGCGCACAACGCCGGGGAGTTAAAGAAGATCATACTGGGCTGATATTGTGATAACAGATAAAACAGGGTGCTTTTTGTTGTGAATATACACAAAAATACTCCTGTATATAGAAAAAACTTGTGAAAACTGGTGGACAAATCCGGAAAAACGTGATATACTGTAAACAATGAAGCACATAAGTGCTACTACAGGAGGCGATCCATCATGGCAAAACGTATAATAACTATCACAAGACAGTATGGCAGCGGCGGACGTGAAATAGGCGAAAAGCTTGCAAAGCGCCTGGGCGTTGAATTCTTTGATAACAAGCTGCTGGACGTTGCGGCAAAGGACAGCGGAATCCACAAGACCCATTTTGAGGAAAGCGATGAACGCCGTACAAACAGTTTCCTGTACCTTCTCTCAACCACATACGGTCAGGGTGGAGTGCCCTTTGATGACGCGCTGTTCTTCGCACAGCTGAACGCTATCCAGAAGATAGCGACGCAGGAGTCCTGCGTTATCATCGGAAGATGTGCGGACTACGCTCTGCGTGATTTCAAGAATGTTCTGAACATATACATCACCGCTCCGCTGGAGGACAGGATAAAGCGCGCGATAAACGCGTACGGCATAGCTGAGAAGCACGCTCCGAAGTACGTTGAGCGCATGGATAAGCAGCGCATGTCCTATTACAACTACTACACTGACAAGCGCTGGGGAACCGCCGAGAACTTCGAGATATGCCTTGACAGCTCTGCGCTTGGCATCGACGGCTCTGTCGATCTTCTTGAGGATTTCGTAAAGAAGTACTTCAAGGACTGACGGATAATTCTGAATAAAACTGATGCGGTGCACTTCTGTGCACCGCATTTGTTATTTCATGACATAATAAACTCCGCAACAGCCGCGGCTGTAATGTCGGCCTGTTCCTCCGCAGACATGGCCGGAACTCCGTCGCCGTCCTGCGCTCCGTAGCTGCCGAAGTCCGCGTGATTTCCGCCGCTTATCACAAGCTCCTGCGCGGAGTCCGGCAGAAACGCGCGGTATTTCTCGTACTGCTCCATACTCAGCACTCCGTCCTCCGAACCGTATACCGACAGTACACGCAGTCCGCTGTCCGAAAGCCTGGCGGTGGAGTAGGACGCCAGGAGTATCAGTCCGTCGAAATCGCCGGGGTGTCTGGCAGCGCAGCTCGCCGCCATTGTTCCGCCGAGGGAGTGTCCTCCGATGTACCAGCTTCCGATCTTCGGGAATTCCTCCTGGATGCCGTCGGCGGCGTTGACGTCAAATACTGCCAGGTTGAACGGCATTTTCAGCAGTACGCACTGTATGCCTTTTTCCGTCAGCCGGTGCATTAGCGGAGCGTACGCGGTGTATTCCACCTTGCCTCCTGGATAGAAAATAAGCCCCGCAGACGGCTTGTCCGACGGAGTGAAAACGATCATGCCGTCCGATACCGCAACTGTAACCGAATCGTCCGTCAGCAGCGCCGCGTCTGCCGCTTCGTCCGCGCGGTAGTAGTCGGAAACGTAGATCAGGAACGCCGCGGCTATCGCCAGCAGGACTGCCAGTGAAATGATTATCGCGCGTCTGGCGCAGGTTTTCTGTTTTGCGGTCATGTGATACCAAGCTTTCTTATGTTCTCTGATGTGTATGATTTATTATATCACTATTTTGCGGTGATGTAAATAGAAATTATCATGCGATATACTTGACAAAAGTTGACTAACGGGTTATAATAATTGCAGGTTTGTTTCAACTAACCGAAAGTGAGGAACTACACATGAGCGAAGAAAAAATAAAGCCAGTACTTACGGGAGCCGCTGAAACGATGCTTCAGAGCTTCTATGCCAGGGCGAAGTATTCCAGGACGAAGAACCACAAATTCTATGACGCAAAGGCGATAGAGCTTGTGGAGAAGATAGACTATGATTTCTCCAAGGCGGAAAAGGACGCCACTATGAGCGACGGAGTTATCGCGCGTACCATTGTGTTTGACGAGCTGGTAAAGGACTTCATCGACAAGAACCCGGACTGCACTGTTGTAAACATCGCCTGCGGACTTGACACCAGATTTTATCGCATGGACAACGGCCGCATAACCTGGTATAACGTTGATCTCCCGGAAACGATCAAGGTACGCGACGCGATTTACAACGAAAGCGGCAGGGTATCGACGATAGGGATATCAGCGCTTGACCCGGCGTGGGCTGAAAAGGTTACGAAGCGCGGGAAAATGCTGTTCGTCATCGAGGGTCTGTCAATGTACCTCACTGCGGAGGAGAACGCGCAGATGCTCTCAGTTATCCGCGATAATTTTGACAATGCGACGGTGTACTTTGAAACTATTTCAAAGCGTTGGGTAAACAAGGAGCACGCGGAGAAATCCATACAGGAGACCGGCGCGAAATTCGTGTTCGGCGCGGACTCATTCGATGACCTCGGATTTGTTGCAGAGGGCTTCCGCATGATAAAGAACGATGACATCGTGCGCGGAATGGCCGTGATAATGCCGATATTAAAGCCGTTCCAGAATATCCCGCTCATACATAAGATAGCTGAGAAGATACTGATTTTCGAGAAGATCTGAATACAGTCATATAAAGAAAAGCGGCAGCACCGTTGAAGTGCTGCCGCTGTTGTTTTATCAGCCCTGCCCGTAATAAGCGTTCGCGCCGTGCTTGCGCAGGTAGTGTTTGTCGAGAAGCTCCTGCTGCATTCTGC
>CAKSHT010000089.1 GCA_934457235.1 uncultured Oscillospiraceae bacterium | reverse complement strand
TGACCCGGCAAAGCTGGGTCAAAAAATTGATTTCAAAAGCCCGCTTCGCGGGCAAAATTTACTTTTTCGACAGACTGCAGGGCGGATATTGAATCCGCCCGCTATTATTCATTCAGTCCTCAACGTAAACGCGCTTCATCCTGCAGTCGTTCAGCGGTCTGTCGTTGTAGTCGGTCTTTACGCATGCGATCTCATCGACCGTATCCATACCGTCAGTGACCTTTCCGAACGCCGCGTACTGGCCGTCCAGGAAGAAGCTGTCCTTGTGGCAGATGAAGAACTGCGAGCTTGCGGAATTCGGGTTCTGCGCCCTTGCCATGGATATCACGCCGCGCTCGTGCTTGAGGTCGTTGGGTACGCCGTTCATAAGGAACTCGCCCTTTATCTTGTCCTTGGCGCCGCCCATTCCGGTGCCCTGCGGGTCGCCGCCCTGTATCATGAAGTCCTTGATAACGCGGTGGAATATCAGTCCGTCATAGAATCCGTCCTTAACGAGCTTCAGAAAGTTCTCAACTGTGATGGGAGCCTTGTCGGGATAAAGCTCCAGCTTGATCTTCTTTCCGTTTTCCATTTCGATTACTACCATTTCGTTTCTCCTTACTGAACACCTGTATATCGTTTCGCACAGCCGCTCTCCGGCGTTCCGGTGTTCCTTTAGTTTGTGTAATTTCCGCTGAATATTCCGGTTATCATCAGCGACAGATAGCGGAAGTCGTTGCTGAGGTCGATCTCCTCGCCGGCACCGGCGCCGTAGACTCTTACGACAGGCCGCAGTACGTTCGTATTATGCCGCACCACGACGCCGTGCCGCCCGTCCGACAGCGAAACCATGGTCCCCACCGGATACGGATTGAACGACCGCAGGAACGCCGCGACCACATCGTAATCAAAGTGCACTCCGCAGCCGCCGAGCATGTATTCCTCGGTCTCCGCCACCGACCAGGGGCGGCGGTAGGGACGGTTTGACGTCAGCGCGTCGAACACGTCAGCCACGGTGATTATCCTTGCGATCAGAGGTATTTTCCTGCCTGCAAGTCCCGTGGGATAACCGGAGCCGTCGAACTTCTCCTGATGGAACAGCACTCCGGACAGGATATTCGCGCTGTATCCCCCGGTGCGCTTGAGTATCTCATAGCCGATGTACGGGTGCTGCTTTATCTTCTCGAACTCCTCGTCCGTGAGCTTTCCGGGCTTTACGATTATCTCGTGGTCTATGTTGGATTTGCCGATATCATGCAGCAGAGCCGCTACGATGACCTCCTTGATGTCGTGCTGCGGGAGGTGCAGCTCGTTCGCGATGCTCGTTGAAAGCATGGCTACGCGCAGGCAGTGCTTGTATGTATAGTCGTCGTAGTTCTGGAGCGCGATCATCTGGTTTCCCAGATAGGAGGAGTCGTTGCCGATGTCCACCAGGATATCGTCCGCGATGCTGTCTACCTGCTGTATCGACTTCCTGGTCAGCTCCTTGATCTCGCCCTCGTTTTCGAACACCGAGCTTAATTCGCTCAGCGCCCTGCCGATGTGCTGGTTCTTTATCTCCTCGGCTTTCTGCGCCGCGGAGAGCGCCGGCTCAGGCTTCTTATCCTCCTTTGGCTCGTCGCCGCCCTTTATGGTTATTGTCTTGATTCCCTTGCTTTTCAGCAGGTCGATCATTTCGCGGGTGATCATCGTGCCCTTCATCAGCAGGGTCTTGTAGTCCTTCGCCGATGTGGAAGCCACGTCCTTTTCAAGCACCATTCCCTCGGTGACGTTTTCTAACGGTACTATAAGCATGGTGATCGCCTCCTCTTAATGATCTGTCATTTCCAGAGCGGAGCCGGATAAACTCCGGCGTTTATACAGTTTATGAGGGTCTCCCTGGCGGAATCCACGTCCGCCTCGTAGGTTATGCCGAACCAGCGGCTGTCAGTGGTGAGGTTCTGCACACGGAATCCGTGCGCGTTTATCTCGCCGTCCACCGCGTCCGCTATGGTAAGCTCCGCCGTCGGCTCGTCCGCCGGGAGCTTCTCCAGAAATGCGGAGAACTGGCGCTCCAGCCGCGGCAGGAAATCCGTACCGAAGCCCCACATGCTCATTGAAACGGTGTCCTCCTCGCTGAGGATACGCTTCTCGCCGCAGTGGTCGCCGGAGATAACGCCGTCGGCTCCGCGGGCTATCTTCTTTGTTTCCTCAACCTTTGTGAGAAGCCCGCTGGCGTTGGTCTTGCAGACGCCGCGGTTGACCGTCCCGAAATCCGAGAGCGTGTTCTTCAGCATGAACCCCACGGAGCAGGCTTCCGCTGAAGCCGGTATATCCGCGAGGAATCCGCCGAGCCTGCGGAATGCGTCCTGCCCGTAGAAATCATCGGCGTTGACTATCGCGAACGGCTCGTCCAGGACGCCGCGGCAGCACCAGAGTGCCTGGGCGGTGCCCCAGGGCTTTGTGCGTCCGGGGAAATCCCCGGCGCGCACAGGGAGCTGGTCGGGTGACTGAAATACGTAATCCGTACGGATACGCTTTTCCACCCGCGCGCCGATCGTGGACTTAAAAAGCTCCTCGATATCCCGGCGGATAATGAACACAACGCGGTCGAAGCCCGCGCGGATAGCGTCGTAAACTGAGTAATCTATAAGCAGCTCGCCGTCCGGGCCGAGCTTTTCAAGCTGCTTTATCCTTGTGCCGAAGCGTGTTCCCATGCCCGCCGCAAGGACGACCAGAGTCATCTTTGCCATGCTGCCCCCTTTACATAATATATCGTATATCCCTGACTTCGGCGTTTCCGACCTGGCAGATAAGCTCGTCGCTGGTCGGCGCGAAGCCGTATTTCTCGTATAATCTGCGGGCGCGGACGTTGGTTTCAAGCGCCCAGAGGTACACCCGGCGGAAGCCCTGCGAGTGCAGCCACTCCACCGAATTGTCCAGCAGCGCCGTGCCGAAGCCCCTGCCCCAGTATTCCGGCAGGACGTACAGCGTATGCACCTCGCCCCAGCCGGGCATTTTTTCGTCCGCCGCCGGGCGTGCGCAGGAGTGCCCCGCGATGACGCCGCCCTCGGTCAGCACGAAGCTGCCGGGGAGACCAGCAAAACTGTCCCGCCAGCGCTCCGGAGAGAGCAGGTCAAGGTAATACTGCGGGAGAAGCCCCCTGTATCCCGCCTGCCAGCTCCTTACATAGAGCCGCGCCACCTCGTCGGCTTCCTGCGGCTCCATGCGGCGTATCTCCATTACTTTAAGCCTTCGATGGAAGCGGTTATCTTCGCCAGCTTCTCTTCCGCCTTTGCGAGCTTGGTGCGCTCGTTCTCTATCTGCTGTGCCGGCGCCTTTGCGATGAAGCCCGGATTGTTCAGCTTCTTGGAGAGGAATTCGATATCCTTTTCAGCGGCTTTCTTTTCCTTGTCAAGGCGCGCAAGCTCCTTGTCCTTGTCAACGAGTTCGCCCATCGGAATGAATACGCGGGCGGAGTCAGTTACAACGGTCATCATGCCCTCGGAAACCTCAGCCTTTTCAGTTACGGTGAATTCACCGGCGCCCGCAAGCTTCTCAAAGAATCTGCGGCAGTCGCTGAACAGCGCGGTGTACTGTGTTTCAACGGTCATCGTTACCTTCTTTGACGGAGGTACGTTCAGTTCGTTGCGCTGAACTCTGATAGCCCTGATGGCATTGACAACACGGCTGAACTCCTCGGCGGCCTCGCCGAAGTGCAGCTTCCCGTCGTACTCGCACCACTTGGCAACCATAATGCTCTCGCTCTCGGTGCCGGGCATGGACTGCCATATCTCCTCGGTGATGAACGGCATGAACGGGTGCAGCAGCTTCAGAATGCCCTGCATGATGTAAACCAGTACGTTCTGCGCAGCCAGCGCGGAAGCTCCGCCCTCGGCGATACGCGGCTTTGTGAGCTCAATGTACCAGTCGCAGTAAACGTCCCAGATGAAGTCGGTGAGGTTCTGTACTGCAACGCCAAGCTCGAATGCCTCAAGGTTGGAGGTAACGCTCTTTACTGTATCGTTATACAGGCTGAGCACCCACTTGTCCTCGATGGGGAGGTCCTCCGGGAGAACCGGTGTGCCGAAATCCTCCGGGAGATTCATCAGAATGTAGCGGGAAGCGTTCCAGAGCTTGTTCGCGAAGTTTCTGGAATTAGTTACCTTGGTTTCCGTCCAGCGCATGTCGTTGCCGGGAGCGTTGCCAGTTACGAGGGTCAGACGGAGCGCGTCCGCGCCGTATTTGTCGATTATCTCCAGCGGGTCAACGCCGTTGCCCAGGGACTTGGACATCTTGCGTCCCTGCTCGTCGCGCACCAGACCGTGGATAAGAACGTCCTTGAATGGCTTCTGACCGGTGTGCTCCAGACCGGAGAATATCATTCTCGCTACCCAGAACGGAATGATGTCGTAACCTGTTACCAGGGTGTTTGTCGGATAGAAGTAGTCCATCTCCGGGGTCTTGTCCGGCCAGCCGAGGGTGGAGAACGGCCACAGCGCGGAGCTGAACCATGTATCGAGGGTGTCCTCGTCCTGCTTTACGGGAGCGCCGCACTTCGGGCACTTCTCCAGCGGGTCGAGGGAGATGGCGGTGTGCTTGCAGGAGGGATTCTGGCAGTAGTACGCCGGGATCCTGTGACCCCACCAGAGCTGTCTGGAGATGCACCAGTCGCGGATATTCTCCATCCAGTAGAGGTATCCGTTCTCAAAGCGCTTCGGAATATAGCGCAGCTCACCGGACTTTACAACGTCGATAGCGGGCTGTGCAAGCTCCTTCATGGAAACGAACCACTGGAGGGACGCTCTCGGCTCTACGGTAGTACCGCAGCGCTGGCAGCAGCCGACGTTGTGCCTGTGCGGCTCTACCCTGACGAGAAGTCCCTGCGCCTCAAGGTCTGCGACCATCTGCTTTCTTGCTTCGTATCTGTCCATGCCTGCGTACTTTCCGCCGACGTCGGCGCTGATAGTCGCGTCGTCGTTCATCATGGAGATCACGGGAAGGTCGTGGCGCTGACCTACCATGAAGTCGTTGGGGTCGTGCGCCGGGGTTATCTTAACTACGCCGGTACCGAACTCAACGTCAACATAATCGTCGGCGATTATCGGAATCTCGCGGTCGGTGAGCGGAAGCTTCACCATCTTGCCGACGATATCCTTGTAGCGGTCGTCGTTGGGGTTCACCGCCAGCGCAGAGTCGCCGAGCAGCGTTTCGGGACGGGTGGTGGCAATCTCAACGAAGCCGGAGCCGTCCGCCAGGGGATAGTTGATGTGCCAGAAGAATCCGTCCTGCTCCTCGTACTCGCACTCGATATCGGAGATGGAGGTCTTGCAGTTCGGGCACCAGTTTATCATTCTTACGCCGTGGTAGATGAGTCCCTTGTTATAGAGATCCATGAATACTTTCTGAACGGCTCTGGAGCAGCCCTCGTCGAGGGTGAAGCGCTCGCGCTGCCAGTCGCAGGAGCTTCCGAGCTTCTTGAGCTGCTGAACGATACGGCCGCCGTAAACGCGCTTCCAGTCCCATGCGCGCTTGAGGAACTCCTCGCGTCCTATCTGCTCCTTGGTCAGACCCTCTTCCTTCATCTTGCCGACTATCTTGGCTTCAGTGGCGATGGAAGCGTGGTCGGTGCCAGGAAGCCACAGTGCGGAATATCCCTGCATTCTTCTCCAGCGGATAAGGATATCCTGGAGGGTGTTGTCAAGCGCGTGGCCCATGTGGAGCTGTCCGGTTATGTTTGGCGGAGGGATAACGATGGTGTAGGGCTTCTTCTTGGGGTCTATCTCAGCGTGGAAATAGCCCTTTTCCTCCCAGTTATGATAGATACGGTCCTCGAATTCCTTCGGGGCGTAGGTCTTTGCAAGTTCCTTTCTCATTGCAATGTTGTCCTTTCGTTTTTTAGGGTTTATGTTTACGCTTTTGCGTTATCAGCCTTCAATGAATTGACAAGATTTTCGTCCGGGGTGACGTACAGCGTGCGGTTGTTCGTGAATATCACCATGCCGGGCTTTGCACCCGCGGGCTTCTTGACGAACTTCACCGCAACGTAATCCACCGGAACTCCGGAGCCGCTGCGCCCCTTGGAATGGAACGCCGCCAGCTGCGCGGCTTCAAACAGTGTCTGTTCTCCGGGCTGCTTCCCCCCGGTGCGGATTATCACGTGCGAACCCGCAATACCCTGGGTGTGCAGCCATATATCCGTGGCTTTTGCGGTCTTTAAAGTGAGCTGGTCGTTCTGGCGGTTGTTCCTGCCGACGAGTATCTCAAAACCCTCGCTGGAGCGGAAGCGCAGCGGGTCGGAGGTTTTCTTAACCTTTTCGTCCGCGCGTACGCCGCCTTTCAGATAGCCCTGCTCGCGAAGCTCCCGGCGTATCTCGGCGAGATCCATTTCGCTGTCGGTGCGGCTTGCGGCGTCAAATACACTGTCGATGTAGACAAGCTCCTGCTGTCCCTTTGCGATAAGCTCCGTAAGCTTCTTTTCGGCGGTGTCCAGCTTACGGTACTCGGTGTAGTACTTCTGGGCGTTCTGCGCCGGGGTCAGCCGCGGGTCAAGCTGTATCTCTACCGGCTCCCCAGTGGTGAAGTCCTCCAGGACCGCCTTGGTCTGTCCCTTTTCAAGACGCCAGATGTTCGCGTTTATAAGGTCGCCCCGGACTCGGAAAGCCTCCCGCCCGGAGCACTCCGCGAGTTCCTTCTTCTGTAATTCCAGCTTCCTTGAAACGCGCTCATAGCTGTTAATAAGGAGTTTCAGCAGGTCGTGGGCGCGCTGTCTGGTGCGCTCCGTCCTGTCCTGGGAGGCGAAGAACCCGTCAAGCAGTTCGTTCGCGGAATTCTCGCGGCTTATCACCATGGACGTGGAATACTGCTCGATATTGATGAAGCAGAAATCCTTTTTCCTGCCGCCCGGCTCTGAAACTACTGTGAAGCTGCATTCACCGCCGGAAAGCGCGGACTTCACCCGCCCCAGAATGAAGCGCAGTCTGTCCTTGGCGCTGTCGGAGAGCGCGTTGCACACGGCGTCCACGTCCTTTGCGGAGTACCACGCGATCTCACGGGTGAGAATGGGTGAAACGCCCTCCAGCACTGCGGAAAGCTTTTTGCAGAGCCGCTCCGGGGAATCCGCTATCGCGCCCAGCACCTGCTCCGGTTCGCAGTCCAGCAGGCACAGCCTGTCCTGGCGCGGCGGCGCTTCGTACCGTATTCCCGGCAGCACCCGGCGCACGGAGGATATATCGTCCGTTATGCGCTTCACGCTGTCGATAACGCGCCCGTCCCGGACGAGGATTATGTTACTGTGACGTCCCATTATCTCTGCGATGATGGTATTCGTCACGATGTCGCCTATTTCATTGGTGCACTCGAAATCCAGAGCGACAATGCGCTCCAGACCGTCCTGGCGTATCGCCATGAGCTTGCCGCCGGAAAGGTGCTTTCTCATCAGCATGCAGAACATCGGCGGCTGCTGTGGATTTTCGAATGCCGCGGATGTAAGGTTCAACCGGGCGCTGACGCTGTTGGCGGAGAGCACTATTTTCTTTCCGCCGTCGCGGTAGGTGCGCAGGGATACTACTATTTCCTCCCTGGAAGGCTGATACACCTTGTCCACCCTGGCGCCGACCAGCGGCTGAAGCTCGTTGGCGACGATATGAAGAAACGCTCCGTCAAGTGACAAAGTTACTCAGCTCCTTTCGGTAAATTAGGGCAACACCGCATAATTATTGTCGTATGATTGCGCGGTCAGATTTTTCGTCAGATTGTACAATGAGGACGACGCAAGGCTGTCGCCTTGCTAGGAAGAATTGTGCAATATGATGGGAAATATGCAAGCAAGCATGCGACAAAATCACCAGATGTTAATTGTGCGGTGTTGCCTTAGAATATCACACGTACCTGCACGGCTCGTGCTCCACGTCCGGCGTGAACACCGGGACCTCCGGGAACGCGCGGCTGAGCAGACCTGCGATGCGGTGCGAAGCGCACTTCTCGGTACCGTAATGTCCGGCGTCGATGAGCGCCATACCGGAGTTCACGGCTTCTATCCACACGGAGTGCTTAACGTCGCCGGTGACAAGCGCCTGGCAGCCAAGCTCCCTCGCCTGAGCCAGCAGATCACCGCCGGAGCCGGAGCACACGCCAATGCGCGTTATCGCGTGCGTATCGCCCTCGCAGTACTTCACGCTTTCAAGGTCCAGGGACTTCTTGCAGTGCTCCGCGAGAGCCTTTGCGGTGAATCCGAGCGGAAGCTCCGCGATGCCGCCGATGCCAAGACCGTTCGGCTGCGTCTGCTCCAGGACTCCCACGCTCTCCCAGCCCAGAAGCTCCATAAGCGTATCGTTCACGCCCGCCTCGCACATGTCGAAATTCGTATGTATGGCGATGGCGCTGATATCGTTGCGCACCAGCGAGTACACGGGAGTCCCCGCAAGCACGCGCTTCAGCGGGTGGAATATCACCGGGTGGTGCGACACGATGAGATTTGCGTTCTTGGAACGCGCTTCGTTTATTATTTCTTCGGTTATGTCAAGACATGCGGCGATCCCCGTGACGTTCTCCATAGCGCTTCCGGTGAGAAGCCCCACGTTATCGTAGCTCTCCGCCGTGGAAAGCGGCGCGATGGTGTTCAGGAATCCCAGCACCTGCCCTACTGTTACTGGCATAATGCCTCCGTTAATTTTCGTATTTATGCGCCAGCGCGGTTATCTCCGCCGCAAGCGCGCGTAGTTCTCCGGCGCGGGCGCTGTCCGCGGGAGAGCGCTCCATTCCGGCGGCGTTCTTTTCCAGCTTTCCGGCGATGTGCCGGAGCATGAGCGGGTCGGTTATCCTCCCGCAATAGCAGTACAGCTCGTCCGGCTCGGAAACGGCGCCGGTGTATCTCACCAGCATGACGGAATAGAAGCGCCCTGCGTCCTTTGCGGTGCGCTCCTCCATTATTTCGAAGCCGTGGCGGCAAAGCTCCCTGCGCAGGTTCTCTGCCTTGGTCATGGGCTGTAGAATGAACCGGGTATCCTCAGACAGGAATCTGCACCCGGATATTATCCTCATGATAAGCTCGCCGCCCATGCCGCATATAACTACGTCGTCGGCGAAGTCTATCCTGTCCAGACCGTCGGAGAGTACCGCCGTTACATTGCTGACGCCCTGCTCCGCGATGGTGCGGCGCGCGGCGTCCAGGGGTCCCTCCCTTACGTCGGAAGCTATTACGGAACTGGCGCCGTTCTGCGCAAGCCAGCAGGCGAGCAGCGCGTGGTCGGTGCCTACGTCGCAGACGGTGACGCCGCTGCGGCAGAGTCCGGCGGCGGCGCTCAGCCTGCCCGTAAGTTTTACCATTACTCGCCGATGACTGCGTTGAGCTGCTCTACGATCTCGTCAGCGTCCACGCCGTGAACCATGCACGCCTGCTCAACGGTCTCGCCGCGGGAAGCCGGGCAGCCCAGGCAGTGCATTCCCATGCCGAAGAAAATAGGAGCAGCAGCCTCTGCGTTGATGTCGAGAATATCGCCTATAATAGTATCCTTTGTAACTTTCAT
>CAKSHT010000088.1 GCA_934457235.1 uncultured Oscillospiraceae bacterium | reverse complement strand
CGCACGCTTCCACCGTTGGCGTAACAAAGTTCGTTAAGGAGACCGCTGTCGGCTACCTGATGAACAAGGAGATCGAGTTCCTCGGCAACGCCGTTGAGAACCCCGTTCGTCCGTTCGTTGCCATCCTCGGCGGCGCTAAGGTTGCTGACAAGCTGAACGTTATCTCCAACCTGCTTGAGAAGTGCGACACACTCATCATCGGCGGCGGCATGGCTTACACCTTCCTCAAGGCTAAGGGCTATGAGGTTGGTACCTCCCTCGTTGACGACGAGAAGATCGACTACTGCAAGCAGATGATCGAAAAGGCTGAGAAGCTCGGCAAGAAGCTCCTCCTGCCTGTTGATACTACTATCGCTAAGGCATTCCCTGATCCTATCGACGCTCCGATCGAGGTTTCCGTTGTTGATTCCGACAAGATCCCTGCTGACATGATGGGTCTTGACATCGGTCCCAAGACCATGGAGCTGTTTGCTGAGGCTGCAAAATCCGCTAAGACCGTTGTATGGAACGGTCCGATGGGCGTATTTGAGAACCCTGTTCTCAAGAAGGGTACTGTTGCTGTTTGCGAGGCTCTCGCAGCTGCTGACGCTACCACCATCATCGGCGGCGGCGACTCCGCTACCGCAGCCATCAACCTGGGCTACGCTGACAAGATGAGCCACATCTCCACCGGCGGCGGCGCTTCCCTTGAGTACCTCGAAGGCAAGGGTCTGCCCGGCATCGACGCTATCCAGGATAAGTAATTTACAATCATATAAGGCGGAGCAAACCTCCGCCTTATAAACTGTAAAGGATGAAATATGGAAATCATCGGTAAGAGAGTATATGAACTGCGCGAGAGCGTAGTTGGAGAATGCTCAATAACACGCTGCAAATTCGGAAGCGAATTCTGCGAGAATGAAATGCGGGAATGTTTGTTCGTGCGCAATGATCTCTCGTTTGACAGCTTTTCCGAATGTAATATGTCGGAAGATTCGTTCGAAAGGACAAATCTGTCGGGAGCGAACTTTAACAGAAGCGACCTTTCCGGTGCATCTATAGAAAACTGCAAGCTCGACGGCGCAACAATTGACGGCGTGAACATTGCAGATATGCTGGAATTTTACAAAACCAATCATAAGGAGAATATCACAATGAAGAAGAATGTAAGAAAGGCAATCATTGCCGGCAACTGGAAGATGAACAAGACCCGTCCCGAAGCAAAGGCTCTGCTTGAGGAACTCAAGCCGATGGTAGCCGACGTCAAGGACGTTGAAATCGTAGCGTGCGTTCCTTTCACAAACCTGGAGACCGCGCTTGCTGCAACAGCAGGCACCAACATCAAGATCGGCGCTGAGAACTGCCACTTTGAAAAGAGCGGCGCGTTCACCGGCGAGATCTCCGCTGACATGCTGGCTGAGATGGGCGTTGAGTACGTAGTTCTGGGTCACTCCGAGCGCCGTCAGTACTTCGCTGAGACCGATGAGACCGTAAACAAGAGAACCAAGGCTGCCCTGGCTGCTGGTCTTAAGCCCATCGTATGCGTTGGCGAGCTTCTCTGGGAGCGCGAGTGCAACATTACTGAGGAAGTTATCGCTCGTCAGATCAAGCTTGACTTCTTCGGCATCTCCGCTGACGACCTCAAGAAGTGCGTTATCGCTTACGAGCCGGTATGGGCTATCGGCACCGGCAAGACCGCTACCGCTGACCAGGCTGAGGAAGTTTGCGCATTTATCCGTGCTACCCTCGCTAAGCTCTACGGCGCAGACGTTGCAGAAACCATCACCGTTCAGTACGGTGGTTCCATGAACGCAAAGAACGCAGCTGAGCTGCTCTCCAAGACCAACGTTGACGGCGGTCTTATCGGCGGCGCTTCCCTCAAGGCGGCTGACTTTACCACTATCATCACCGCAGCAGTAAACGGCTGAGTCGGGCACGCCCGACAGCGAATACGGCTGTAGATGCTTGTAATTAGTGCGTTTTCACACAAACTGTTGTGTACCATGCACTTCATATGAAATGGTCGGGTAAACCCGGCGGCACATACGACCGTAAACGCTGCGCAATGATTCGTTTTCATACGACTATTGCGTTATACAAAAGATCATCCATACGGAGCGGCGCTCACCGCTGCTCCGTTTTTATCCTCAAACAGTAAGGAGTAACAAACTATGAAGGCAAAGAAACCCGTATTATTAGTAGTAATGGACGGCGTTGGCTTCTCCAAGACTCATCTGGGTGACGCTGTGGGCGAAGCTCGCACACCTACACTCGACTGGATGCTCGCCAACTGCCCCAACACACGCTTAAAGGCTCACGGTGACGCAGTAGGACTTCCCTCCGACGACGACATGGGTAACTCCGAGGTCGGTCACAACGCTATCGGCTGCGGTCAGATCTACTCCCAGGGCGCTAAGCTCGTGAACGAGAGCATTGAGAGCGGCAAGATGTACGAATCCGACGCGTGGAAGGAGCTTGTTGCCAACGTTAAGGGCAAGAATTCCACCATGCATTTCATCGGTCTGCTTTCCGACGGTAACGTACATTCCAATATCAAGCACCTGTTCAACATGATCCGCAAGGCTAAGGCTGAGGGCGTTTCCAAGGTAAGAGTACACGCTCTGCTTGATGGACGTGACGTTCCTCCGCAGACTGCACAGATCTACCTCCAGCAGCTTGACGAGCTGTTCGCTGAGCTGAATGACTCCACATTCGACGGCAAGCTCGCAAGCGGCGGCGGACGTATGAAGGTAACAATGGACCGCTACCAGGCCGACTGGCCGATGGTAGAGCGCGGCTGGAACACACACGTTCGCGGCGAAGGCAGACAGTTTGCTTCCGGTATCGAGGCACTGAACACCCTGCGCGAGGAGACCGGCGTTGCAAGCGACCAGGATCTCCCGGCATTCGTTATCGCTGAGAACGGCGAGCCTGTCGGCAAGATAGTTGACGGCGACAGCGTAATCCTGTTCAACTTCCGCGGCGACCGTGCAATTGAGCTTTCCATGGCATTCGACATGGTTGAGTTCGACCACTTCAACAGAGGTCCGAAGCCTGACGTATGCTACGCAGGCATGCTCCAGTACGACGGCGATCTCAAGCTTCCGGCACGCTTCCTGGTAAATCCTCCGGAGATCACAAACACCATGACAGAGGTGTTCGTAAAGGCTGGCTACAACGAGTACGCTATCTCCGAGACCCAGAAGTATGGTCATGTTACTTACTTCTGGAACGGCAACCGCAGCGGCAAGGTAAGCGAGGAACTCGAAACCTACTGCGAGATACCGTCCGACAACGTCAGCTTCGATCAGCGCCCCTGGATGAAGTCCGCTGAGATCACCGACAAGCTTATCGAAGCCATCAAGTCCGGCAAGTATGACTTCCTGCGCTGCAACTATCCGAACGGCGACATGGTTGGTCATACCGGAAGCATGGACGCTACAGTCATCGGCGTTGAGTCTGTTGACCTGGCTCTCGCAAGACTGAAGGAAGTTTGCGACGAGTACGGCGTAACACTGCTCATCACCGCTGACCACGGTAACGCCGACGAGATGCTTGAGAAGAACAAGAAGGGTGAGATCCAGGTTCGTACCGCTCACTCCCTGAACCCTGTTCCGTTCATCATCTACGACAAGGAGCAGAAGTTCGAGATCAAGCCCTCCGACAAGTACGGACTGGCTAACATCGCTCCGACAGTTGTCAAGATCTTCGGTCTTGAAGCTCCTGAGTGCTGGGAAGACAGCATGATCTGATAATCAGAATAACAAGAAGCGCTCCGGTAAATTCCGGGGCGCTTTTTATTGATGGCAAACTTTTTTCATACTATAGTAACATCAAGCGCCAGAAATACAATTACGGATATTAAACTGATACGTAATATATTCAGAACGCTCATGCGCATAAAATCCCCGGAAAACGAGCAGATTTTCCTTGCACTCTCCGGGCGACGAGTGCTGGGACGTCGCTAATTTCTACTGTGACAAGCAGAAATTTCCAGAATAATAGAACATAAACCGGACACAATATTTCTGCGGCGAAAAGCCGGAATATACACGGAGAATCACTCCAGGAGGAAAATATAATGTCCGAACAGAATAACCAGAATAACCAGAACCGTCAGAATCAGCAGGGTCAGAACCGCCAGAATCAGAACGGTCAGAACAGACAGAACCAGCAGGGTCAGAACCAGAGATAACACAATGGGAGGGTCATAAGACCCTCCCAGAGACCGTCGAAAAAGTCACTAAAGTGACTTTTCCGCCGAACATCCGCCCTGCGCGCACGGTTTGTCGGCATAGCCGACAAACCGCACACTTGTGCGGATAGAAGTATTTTTTGACCCGGCAAAGCTGGGTCAAAAAATTGATTTCAAAAGCCCGCTTCGCGGGCAAAATTTACTTTTTCGACAGACTGAGGAAGGGTCATAAGACCCTCCCAATTCATTTTAATACTGGCTTCTGAACTTAGTGCGATAGAAGTATATCCCCCAGAACAGACCGAAAATACCGCCCATGATATGCCCGAACTGCGAAACACTATCCGGAGTGAACGCACTTACTATCTCGCGTCCGAGGTATATCGCAGCGACAAGTATCAGCGAAAGCGGTATCTCGCCTTTCTTCACGTTGGTGAACGCGCTCAGTATTATCATCATGAACACGATACCGCTTGCGCCTATCACTCCGGTATCAAAGAAAATACAGTTGATAAGTCCGGTCGCAACGCCAGTTACGGCTATCATGAACGCGAGGTTTCCGCTGCCGTATTTTTCTTCCACCACCGGACCCACCAGAAGCATTAGCAGCATATTGCTTGCGTAATGCTCCCAGCTGGAATGCCCGAAGAAGTACGCCACACAGCGGACATACGTCATAGGATCCAGCCAGGACGGGTGCCCGTAGCACACCATTACATATGTATTCAGCCAGCCGCCCGTCAGCCAGTTGATTCCCAGAAGCACCAGGCACACCGCCGCGTACGTCAGGACTACCGGACAGTTATAGGATATCTTGAATTTTATCTTGCCAGCCATGTTTCCTCCTTACTCAGCGCCGCGGAAGTACAGTCCCCGCGTGAGCGAGCCTGCGGGCTTTCCGTTCGTCACATACATGTCGAGAATCGGCTTTATCTCGCGTTCGTCCGTGAATTTCAGCACCGCGAAATCGAACGGCTCCACGGAGTTCATGCGGTCGCTCATTATCAGCATATCCGGATTGAGTATCTCAACGCTGCTTCCGCCGCATAGCACCGGCAACTTGTTACCGCGCCGGTCGCAGATATGCTCTCCGCAGGGCTTACCCGCATCGTCGAACAGATGTACCCTGCCGCAGGGAGCGCCGCCGCTCACCGGACAGCGCCGCATTATCATCAGCGGGAGCCTGCCGTATGCGATTATTCCGCGCGGTATGGGCGACTGTATCTCCGCCAGCTGCGCCGCAGTTCCCTCGAACGAGAGCGTTATATCGCTGAACCCGAACCTGCTGCAAACCTCCGCAGAATAGCTGTTGATGACGTTCATCCGATGCCCGCCGTGGAGGATATACCCCTCCTCCTTAAGAAGCTGCGCATGACCCAGGGTATGCGCAAGCGCCCTTGTGAATCCCGCCGCGCGTAATTCACGAAGCCTTGTACGCAGCGGCTTCTCGCAGTCCTGGAGGACGAACGGAGGTATCACGGCTATTCTGTTCTTGTGCGGAGTATTTTCATCCAGCAGGCGTATCGGAGCATATATCAGCCCGAAAGGAAGCTCCAGAGCCTGCCGAAGCTGCTCAGCTGAATAGACTTCGCAGCGCCATTCAAATTCTGTTTTCTCATTCGGAGCGCTGCCCGGAGGCGTCAGCGGGAACTGACGGTACACCGGAGTGTTCTTTTTCAGCACTGCTTCATCCAGGCGCGCCGTGAGTTCACGCCGCAGGGAATTCAGCGCGGACGCGGGAAGATTCAACCCGTCGTCAACATCAGCGGTGATATTGCCGGGAATGAACTGCGTTCCGCCAAGCTTCGACATACGCTCGCAAACGCTCTCCGGAGTCAGCGGGGCGTTCTTAGCAGGCTGCGGGATATCCCCCTGCACAGCCGCCGCGCAGCCCTCAGCTGAGCCGCTCGCAAACGCCGGCGTATCCGCGTGAAGCTCCGTGCGGATATCCGCCGTTATGCGCGGGAATTCCGCCTTGTACAGAGCCTTTATGCCGCTCATAGCCTTTGCGGAGTTCTCCACGTCCTCGCGGCTGCGAATTCCCTGCATGTCACGCATTGTGCCGTTGAAATAGCCGTCCGTAAGACCGCCGCGGGAGAATATCCCGGCCAGGCGGTCGTAATCATAGTCCTCCCCGTCAAGGGACTTGCGACAAGCGTCCACGGCGCAGGCGATGTACTCCGGGCGTTTCATTCTGCCCTCTATCTTGAGGGAAGCAATGCCCAGGTCATCCAGCTCCCGCAGATGAGTTACTAGCGAACTGTCCTTCAGCGAAATTACGTTGTGCCGCTCACCGCATGTGAAATCCAGACGGCAGGGCTGCGCGCACAGTCCGCGGCTGCCGCTCCTGCCGCCGAAAATACTGCTCATGTAGCACTGACCGCTTATCGAAACGCACAGCGCTCCGTGCACGAACACCTCCAGCTCGATTCCGGCGTTTTCAGCTATATCGCGTATCTGCTCCTGGGAAAGCTCACGTCCGATAACGGCGCGGGTGAATCCAAGCTCCTGCGCCGCCTTTACGCCGGAAACGCTGTTCAGCGTCATCTGCGTGGAAGCATGCCGGGGAAGCTCCGGGCATATTCTCCGGACGATATCCGCCGCGCCGAGGTCCTGAATTATAAGTCCGTCCACGCCGCATTCCGCTGCGCTTTTCACGCAGTCCGCGAATTTTCCGATCTCGCTGTCGTACACCAGCGTATTAAGCGCCGCGTACACCTTTACGCCACGGCGGTGACACTCGTCGCAGGCTTTTTTCAAGTCCTCTGCAGAAAAATTTTCGGCATTTTTGCGTGCCGAAAATTCTGACATTCCTAAATAGACCGCGTCGGCGCCGGTGTTCAGCGCCGCATACAGGTCGTCTATTCCCCCCAGGGGTGCAAGAATTTCACTCATAATGTAAGCTGTCCGTCCTCAAGCATTTCATTCAGCTGGCGGTTAAGGGAAGCGTTGGTCTTTTTCAGATCGCGGGATTCCGCAAGAGCCTCGTCCAGGCGCTTTTTCAGCGTTTCTACCTCCCGGGAAAGCTCTGCGCTGCTGTCGGCGCTGTCCCCGGCTGCACGAAGCGCGGAATTTTCGCTCTCCATCTGCGAATACTTCACGGAAAGCTCCTCCAGCTTGTCAGCCTTTTCACGAAGCACCGCAAGCTCCTCCGCCATATCCGTACTGCTGGAGCGCGCTTCCTCGGCGGCTCTGCGCTCAGCTTCAAGGCGGTGCTCCAGCTCAGTGCACCTGCTCTGCTCGGAGGTGAGCGCCTGCTTTGCTTCGGTCAGCTCGTCTGCGGTCTTGTCGGAAGCCGAGAGCTTCTTCTCAAGGTCGGCATTCCTGCCCTTTTCTGCGGCGAGGGACTGCTTCGTTTCCTCAAGCTCCTGCGCGGTCTTGTCGGAAGCTGCGAGCTTCTTCTCAAGGTCGGCGTTCCTGCCCTTTTCTGCGGCGAGGGACTGCTTCGCTTCCTCAAGCTCCTGCGCGGTCTTGTCGGAAGCCGAGAGCTTCTTCTCAAGGTCGGCATTCCTGCCCTTTTCTGCGGCGAGGGACTGCTTCGTTTCTTCAAGCTCCTGCGCGGTCTTGTCGGAAGCCGAGAGCTTCTTTTCAAGGTCGGCGTTCCTGCCCTTTTCTGCGGCGAGGGACTGCTTCGTTTCTTCAAGCTCCTGCGCGGTCTTGTCGGAAGCTGCGAGCTTCTTTTCAAGGTCGGCGTTCCTGCCCTTTTCTGCGGCGAGGGACTGCTTCGTTTCCTCAAGCTCCTGCGCGGTCTTGTCGGAAGCCGAGAGCTTCTTTTCAAGGTCGGCGTTCCTGCCCTTTTCAGCGGAAACGGACTGCTTTGCCTCGTCAAGCTGCTTCTTTACATCGGCAAGCTCCTTTGCGGATTTTTCAGCGGCTGAAAGCTTGCGCTCCAGGTCTGCGGACTTTCCGAGCGCTTCCGCCAGGGACTTCTTCACGCCGTCAAGTTCGGCGGCGCTTGCCTTGAGCTTCTCACGATCCTTTTCAAGTGAAGCCGCGCGCTCCTCGCTGCGGCGGAGCGCTTCCTCAACGTTCGCGGAACGCTCCAGCTTCTCGGAGAGCTTCTTATTCTCGTCGGTCAGCGCCGCGATCTTTTCGGTCTGCTTGCGGAGATCGGCGTTCTGGCGCTGCAATTCCGCGATGGTCTTTTCCTGCTCTGAAATACGGTTCTCTCCGGATTTCATCGACTGCACAAGCTGCGAGTTCTTTTCGTCAAGACCCTTTATACGCTCGTTCGCGGAATCAAGCTCCTTCTTTGCGTGAAGATTCTCATCAGCGCGCTCGTTCGCTTCACGGAGGGTGTCCGCAAGCTGCGCGTTCTTGCCTTCCAGCTCAGTATAGCTCGTGCGTAGAGCGGCAAGCGCCTCGCTGTCCTTTTCAAGCTCGGATACGACGCCCATCAGACGGCGGTTCTCCTCGCTGTCCTTCGCGCCCTGCTCCGCAGCGGCGGTCATGGCGGCGTTCTGCTTTTTCAGCGCGTCACGCTCGGCATTCACGGTATCCAGGTCGCCCAGCAGGTCGAGCACGGTGAAAACACACGCGTCCTCTTTCGGGGCGGGATTGTTCGGCATAAGCTTGCAGTATTCCGTTATGCGGCGGTCGGTCTCCTCTGCCTGGCGCATAAGCGAAGCGGTATCGTTGGTGCGGAGATTGTACGGTTTTCCGCATATGGTAACGGTGACTTTTTCTTTAAGCATTTCTTTTTCCCTTTCTGACCCCCACTGGTCAATTATGATAAGCCCGGAGCCGGGCAGAAAATATACTATAATCCTGATTTATATTATACAGTATACCCCGACTTATTGCAAGCCTTTTTTGAAAAATAACAGCAGCATTTTCACACATGGGAGGATTACCGAAAAATAGCCAAAAAAATCCCGTGAATTCACGAAATTTTATGCTAATAATGCATTGCGCACAGCGTACAATAATGCTATAATTATAATTGTACTATTATGTAAAAGTGCACCATGTCGCGGCATGGATAAAAATATATTCACGGAGGAAACAGAACATGTTTGGAATGACCAAGGACATCGGTATTGATTTAGGAACTGCGAATACGCTTGTATATATGAGGGGCAAGGGCATTATCATTCGCGAGCCTTCCGTAGTTGCAGTGGACAAGAAGCTCCAGTGCGTGCGCTACGTAGGTCAGGAAGCCAAGGACGTTATCGGACGCACCCCCGGCTCCATCGTTGCAGTGCGCCCGCTGAAGGACGGCGTTATCGCGGATTTCGACATGACCTCCAGCATGCTGGAGCAGTTCATCAAGAAGGCTCTCAGGGGACGCGGCAAGGCGCGCGTTATCATCTGCATTCCCT
>CAKSHT010000087.1 GCA_934457235.1 uncultured Oscillospiraceae bacterium | reverse complement strand
CGTGCCTCATTGTCGTCAGCCTTGTCGGCATCGCCGAGGTTCTTCGCCATGTACTTGCTCGCCTTTCTGATATAGCTGTCGAGTACGTAGGTCGCCTGGTGGAACTCAAAGCGGTACATGAAGCGCTCATAATCCAGGATAGCTTTCTTTGCGTCGGCAAGAACCTGCTCGTCAACTTCGCCGACGGGCATAACGCCGTCAAAGTACTTCTGCGTGGAATAGATGCAGGTGCGGATTATTCTGTTGAACACATTGGAGAGCAGGAAGCCGTCCTTTACGACAGGATCCGGATCTTCCGGCTTTGCATTCGGATTGTAGGGCTTCGGCATGAAGCTTACGCTGCGCTGTCCCAGACCAAGTCCCAGGAAGTGCATTCTGAGCTGCTCGGCGGTGTAGTAATCCAGAAGGTCGGCAGCCATCGGCGGCTTTATCGCGCCGGAGCTGGAAGCCTTCTTGTCAAGAAACAGAATGTGGTTGTTTGCGCAGAGGATAGGCAGCTGCATTTCGCCGTCGGCGGGGTCGGAGGTGTTTTCACCTTCCTTGAGTCCCATAAACATCGCCATTTCTGCAACGCCGTAGAAGTAAATGTTGTCAGCGCCGATGAACTGATATACTGTTGCGTCCTTGCTGCACCAGAAGTCCTTCCACTCGTCGGGGTTCCTGCCCTGCTTTTCGAGCGCCGCCTGAGTAAATGAGATGGGTGCCCAGAGGGACTCCGGCCATACCCAGATGGTCAGCGGATCCTCGCCCTCCAGAACCGGAGCGGGAACGCCCCACTCGATGTTTCCGGTGAGCCTGAACGGAACCAGCGTCTTTCCGGTACGGTAGCGAATGCCGTTCGCGGAGAGTATCTCAGTTGCCTTGTTCATCTCGTCAAGCTCCTTGAACTTGATGGTGAAGCTTGGCTTCTTCTTTTCTTCCAGGAATTCATGCTCCGGCAGCTGATCCTTTACCTTGTTATAGCTGTCGAGAAGCTCGTTCTTGATGTGCACCACCGGATCCGCCAGGAACTCGGAAATAGTGCTGGAAACCAGCTGGCGCACGTTCTTCTGCTTGGATATTCTAGCGACATATTCCTTGAGAAGATTGTTGTAGGAGGGCAGGTCGAAATACCAGTTCTCAACGTCCTTCATGACGGGAGTGTCGCCGGTGAGGGTGCTTTTCGGGTCGATGAGGTTTTCCGGCATGTACTGGTGACCGAGGTCGCACTCGTCAGCGTATGCCTTTTCGCTCTGGCAGCCGTCAACGGGGCACTTTCCAATTACCTGTCTGCCGTTGAGGAAGCAGCCTGCCTTTTCATCGTAGAACTGCTTGGTGCTTATCTTGCGGAGATGTCCGTTCTTATAGAGTGTGCGGATAAACCAGTCGGATACCTTGTTGTGTATCTCGGCGGTCCTGCCAAGTCCGGAGGCTCCGAAGATGTTAAGGCTTATCTCGTAGTTGGCAAGGGTTTCTTTCTGAGCCTTGTGGTTCTCCTCCACGAAATCGTGGATAGTTCCCTTGAAGCCCTGCTCAGCGCAAAGCTTGCGGTAGCTCTCAGCGATAGGGGAGCCGTAGCAGTCGGTACCGGATACAAATATTACGTTATCATCGCCCAGTCTGTCACGGAGAAATCTGGCGTACACGTCTGCGAAAACGAACACGCCGCCGATGTGACCGAAATGCAGCTTCTTGTTGCCGTAGGGCATGCCGCCGGTTATGATTGCACGCTTCGGGAATTCCGGGCGCGGTATTTCGTGTTTAACGAATTCCTTTTTTTCGTCGCTCATTGTTTATGTTTCCTTTCGTCTGAAAGATTTACTGGATCTTATCTATAACCTATATGATACCACATTTTCATCGAAAAATCAAGTATTTTTACACTTACTTGACAAATCGGCGGTAATGGTTTATAATAAAATAACCGGACAAATGATGTGAAATGTCCGAAAAAATGAACACGACATTTTATTGGAGAAATATATGAAGCAAAACGAGCAGTCGCAGCAGACAAAGCAGGAGCTGTCCCTGGCGCTGAAAAAGCTGATGGAATCCAAGCCCATCAGCCGCATAACGATACGCGAGCTGGTAGAGATGTGTGGCGTGAACCGTAAGACGTTCTACTATCATTTTGAGGATATCTATGCCCTTTTGAAATGGACTCTGGAGCAGGAGGCGCTGTCGTTTTTTGACCAGTACGACCTTGTGAACGACAACTCCAGGGCAGTGGAGTTCGTGATGGATTACATCGGCGACAACCTGGACATGTTACAGAATATTGTGCGTTCCATCGGACGATCGGAGCTTGGCAAGTTCTTTTTCAAGGACATCTACCAGCCGGTGTACCGACTGGTGAGCGAGGTCGAGAAACTCCGCGGACTGAATGTCGGGGAGGGATATAAGGCGTTTCTGAGCAAATTTCTGACGGAGGCGATCGCGGGTATCCTGCTGGACTGCATAGAGCGTGACGCGCTCGGCGACCGACAGCGACTCTCGTGGTATATCACGGATACGCTCACCGCTTCGATAGCCAATTCGCTTGAAACTGCGGCAAAGCACGAATAAAAGAGAAGCACCCCCGATTTTATCAGGGGTGCCATTATTTTACATGGTTTCAGAGGGAGCTTCAGAATTTTCCGGGACTTCCGCATTAGTTACGGCTGTCTGCTGGGCAGCCTTTTTTGCTGTGCGCTTGTGCTTTATAAGTATTGTCCAGAGTACTATGTTGATAAGCGCGATGAGAACGCAGCCACCGATAATTATTATCGGGATGAGCGGCAGTGACTGGAGCTGTACGCAATAGTATGCCTTTCCGTTATCAAGCACGGGGTTTTCTACTATCAGGTAGTGTCCGTTCTCGGTGAAGCTTACGTTCTTCCAGGAGCCGTTGACATATTGCATGACGTTCAGCGAACCCTTGCCCTCTGGAGTGAGGAAGCGCAGTCCGGTGACGGTGCCGTCAGCTATTGCGCAGTCGATGGTGACCAGACGTAACTCGCTGTTGTTGTCCGGAGGGAATACGCTGGGGCTTTCAGTTTTTACAGTAAGCTTTGCGGAGTCGCCGAAAAGTCCGTCAGCGAGAACCAGTCCGAAGCCATTTTCGGCTTTTTCCTCGCTCTCTATAACTGTCACATACGGAGTGTATATGGCTTCGACAGTTACCGGGAATGTTATGCACTTGCTGTCGAAGTCGCTCCATTCGGAGAAGCAGCCGTCCTTTGCGGGGATCTCCGGGAAATCGCTGGCTTTCAGCGCTCCGCCGTAATTTACAGCGACGGTGCTTACGACGTTATCGTCCACAACGAAGGTAACGTCGATGACCGCCGTGCTTCCCGCGAGCTTTCTGAACTGCTCGAAGTCCACAGGTTCCGCCTTGCCCGCGTAGCTGATACCGTCGATTCCGGCAGTGCCGCGGTCAACGAATTTGTTGCGTAGAACTTCGGCGTTGTCGTCGGTGAAATCAACGTAACCCGCGATGGAGCCTGCGCGCTCGGTGCAGTCGTATACGTCAAGGATCGCAGCGTTGTCCGTGAGGATAACGCCCTGACCTGCGATACCGCCTGCGTAGCCCGACGCGGAGATAGTAACCTTGGAAATACAGTTCCTTATCGCGGAAACTGAGTAACCCGCAATACCGCCTGCGTAGTTTCCGGAGGTGCTCGTCACCTTGCCGTTTTCAGTGGAACTGCGTACTACGCCCATATCCTGTTTGCCGACGATGCCGCCGCAGTAGTTCTTCTTTGCGGTTATTTCGCCGGTATTGGTGCAGCTGTCGATTATGTCGCGCACCTTGTAGCTGAAGCTGTAGGAGCGCTCGCCGCTGGATGCGATATCGTCCTCTGGGTCGAAGTCAAAGTCTATCGCCATGGAGCCTGTGATACCGCCGACATTTAGATCGCCCTGTACTCCGCCGCTGTTGGTGCAGGATAATACCTTGCCCTGTCTGCTGGTGGAGTCGTCCTCTGAAACATCTGTCGTGAAGCCGCTGTTATCGTCGTCCTTGTTGAGGGTCTTGTCTTTCAGCTCCTGGAGAATATCGGTTATCTTGGAGAACTCGTCGCTTATCGCCTGGAGATCGTCAAGCAGGATATCTCCATGCTTTTCTGCGGTGCTGCTTATTGAGGATATCGCATTCGTTATCCCGGAGAAATTGTTGGAGAAGCTGTCGAGTGCCGCGGTGTAGCTATCGTCAGCCGCGGGGAACTCTACGGCGGGCTTGTCGCCGAGATTCTTTACGGTCCTGGAAAGCTGGTCGCATGCGTCCGCGAAAACATCGCAGGCTTCGGAGAGGTAGGAGGAAGCGTCCGAAGCGGACTCAGAAGCGCCCTGTATCTTGTCGATGGCGTCGGAGAGCTTGTCGGCTGCCGCGTCGAAGCTGGAGGAAGCTGAGGAGATGATGTCAGCGGCATCGGAAAGCTTTCCGGCAGCGTCGGCGATGGCCTGAACGCTGTCCTTTACCTTGCCGGAGTCTATCTGGTTTGTTATCTCTTCGACCGCCTTGTTTATGGTGTCGGAGGAATTTGTTATCTCCTCAATGGATTTGTTGATGTTGTCGAGCTGCCTTGATATCTCGTCGTATACATCGCCGGGAACACTGGAGCTTGTTATCTTGTCGATGGCGTCGGTGACATCGCCGATAGCGTCCTGTGCGTTGTCGAGTGCCTTGCTGAGTTCGCCGGCGGCGCTTTCCATGTCTTTCAGTCCCTGGTCGAGCTGGTCGGAGTCCACCGCCTTGTTGAGGTAATCAGCCGCCTTTGAAATGTGTTCGCTTGCGGAAATGACATCGTCCGCAGCGGCGGAAAGTTCCTTGTTCACCTTGTCGGTATCCGGGACCGTGCTGGAAGCCGCCTTTATCGCAGCCGCAGCGTGCGCCGCAGCGCTCGCGAGGTCGCTTGAAGCCGACGTGAACTCGTCAAGTCCCTTCTGGAGCTGATCCGCGTCAACGGAGCCGACAATCTTCTGGAGGGCGCTGCTCATCTTGCTGAGCGCCTTTGTGATGTCCTGCATGCTGTCGCCGAGGTCCACAAGACCGTCTGCAAGCTGCTTGAAATCTCTGCCATTGACCCACTGGTCAAGCTTGTCGCAGGCGTCGCCTATTTTGGAGAGGGCGGTTGAGATGTTCTTGACCTCGCCGTTTGCGTTGTTCAGCGCCTTGATGATATCCTTTACGGCGGCTTCAACTCGGTCTGTGTCGCCCATTGCGTCTGCAAGTTCGTCCGCAGCGGCGCTGATATCGTCGAGCGCGGATGATATCTGGTCGATCGCGCCGTTAAGGATATCCACGCCCTCCTTGCCTTCGTCGATGGCGTCCTTCATGTCGTCACCGGAGGCGTTGAGCTGGTCAAACACCTCTTCAAGGGAGCTGCTGAACTGGCTGAGCAGGTCAAGTCCGTCACGGAATCCGTCGAGAGCCGGGCCGACGCCGTCAAGCGCTTCGTCCACACGGGCGGATATCTCGTTTATTCCGTCCGTCCAGCCGTTGAAAAGCTCGGTTGTGCGGTCGGAAATATCGTCCGCGGAGTTGCGCAGATTATCCATCTGCCAGGTGAGTCCTTGTACCTTGTCGTTTATTGCGTCGCCGGCGCCCTTTGCGTCGTCGATGAGGTTATCCACCAGTCCGCCGAGTACGTCCATCTCGTCAAGGAGCTTCTGTACTGTGTCCTGGTCGAAGTCTATGCTCTGGTAGGGCTCCATCTGGCCTACGATTCCGCCGACGTCCTTTCTTCCGAAGATCTCGCCGTGGTTTACGCAGGCGTTTACATAGCCGCTCTGTCTGCCGATGATTCCGCCGACATTGTAGCCGATGTGCTGGTAGCCTACAGTCCCGAAGTTCTCGCAGCCCTGGATTATTCCGTCAGAGTAGCCTGCGATGCCGCCTGCGTCCGTCATGGATGACGGTTCCTCGGAGGACATTATGCTGTCCCAGTCGATATCCTGAATGGAAAGCTTTGCGTCGCTTGCCGTGGTATTCACGCTGCATCTGCTTGAGCAGTTGAGCATGGTGCCGGAGTTTGTTCCGGCGATACCGCCGGTGCCGTGGGAGCCGGTTATCGCGCCGGAAGCGCTGCTGTTTGCAATAAGTCCGCTCTTTTCGTTAGCGCCTGCGATACCGCCGACGTTTGTGGAGCCTTTAATAGTGCCCTCAAAGCTGCACCCGGTTATGTTGCCGGAGTTGCTGCCCACGATACCGCCGACATTCTCGCCGCTGCCGGAGGGGGAGATAGTCCCCTTGACAGTCAGATCCTTGACGAGCGCGCCGCGCTGTACATATCTGAACAGACCGGTATACGAACCGTCCACCGTGATATGCACTCCGGATATCGTGTGACCGGCGCCATCGAAAACTCCGCCAAATACGGGAATGGGTGTGAACTCGCCGGAAAGCTCTATATCAGATGTGAGCGTTACGTAAAGATTGCTGCTGTAGGAATCCATGCGGCAGTCCTCCGCAAATTTACTGAAGCTCTCCGCGTCCGTGATGGTCAGCTGCTGCTTCTCGGACTGGCATGCAGATGTACCGATGGCGAAAGTCTGCGCCGGCACTGAAACCGCCAGTATGAGCGCTGCGAAAACGGAGATTATCTTATTGATTTTTTTCATTGCTTTAATCCTCCGTTTCGTCCATGATGTCGTCTACGTCATCCGCTGTGTCAAGTCCGTGCTCCGGCGGGGCGTTCTTGTCAGTCACGCTTTCTATGTCGGCTATGTGCTTTCCGTCAACGTCGATGTGATTGATTATCTGTCGGTCTACCTTTTCCTTCATGACCTCGGCGGCGTCGGAATCAAGCTGAGCGCTGATCTCGCCATGAATCATACCGGAGATATTCGCGTCAACTATACCGCATACATAGCCGCGTACGCGTCCGTTCACGCGCATGTAGCCGGAGCGCTTCTGGATAAGCTCCCTGCGCTTGAGCGTAAAGGAGGTCTTTTCGATGATGGAATCGCCCAGCAGCAGGATCTGTGGAAGGACGAACATTACAAGGCCGATGGAAATGAGCGTACCGCGTCCGAGGCAGATACCAACGGAGGATATCGCAACGTCTGAGGAAAGGAAGCCTATGAGCAGTCCGGCGATAGCGAGTATCGCACCGGAAGTGATTATCGTCGGAAACGCCTGGTTCAGCGTTTCCACCATAGCGTCCTTGATGGACATGGATTTCTTCAGCTCGGTGTATCGGCTGGAAATAACTATCGCGTAGTCGATGTTCGCACCCATCTGAATGGAGCTTACTATAAGGTAGCTGAGGAAGAATATGTTGGTGTCAGTCATGACCGGCACGGAGAAGTTTATCCAGACGGAGCCCTGGATTATCGCCAGCAGCAGCACCGGAAGTCCAGCGGACTTGAACGTGAACACCAGGATAACAAGTACGAACAGGAACGACAGGATACTTACCATCAGGTTATCCGTCGAGAATACGTTGGACAGGTCGTAATCGGAGGTGGAGTCGCCGACTACATAGGAACCATCGGGGTAGTATTCCTGCACTACCTCGTGCAGCTCGTCCAGGAACTCAAAGGTATCCGGACCCTCCTCAGGGACGTTGGTGTAGAGCAGCATACGGCTGTATTCGTCGGTGCTGAGCTGTTTCTTTGCCTTGTCAAGCTGGTCGTGGAGGTCGTCTATGGTTTCGTTCAGGTCGTCGTCAAGGTTCACGTAACCTGCTTCCTTTTCGTCGTAGATGAATGTGAACATGTCGATGAGCGGCACTGAATAGTTGCTTACAGTAGAACTTGTTATGGAGCCGACGATCTGACCATAGTCCTCCTGGTCGGCGGCGTATGCGGCGTATGCCAGCTGTACTACCTCGATATCCATGTCGGTCAGCTCGGCAAACTGGCGCGGCGTGAGGGAGTCTGTCAGTACGTAGCCGTCCATTGCTTCGATATTTGCAAGCCCCATTGAGGAATCTACCTGCGGCATTTTTTCCATGCGTTCAAGCAGCTGGTGTTCCTTTTCGTAGTTCCCGGCGGGGACCATGACTACAACGAGGTTCTGCGAGCCGAAGCTTTCGTCTATCTTTTCCTCCGCTATCTGGGAGGCGTTCTTTGTGTATGTGGAGAGCGTGGAGTAGCCGTAAACATAGTTCGTCTGGTTGGACAGGATAAATCCGCCAACGAGAATTACTGCAAATATCGGCGGTACCACGAAGCGAGTCTTTACATCGAACTTACCGACGGCGGTGATGTTCGGCACGAAGTTGCGGTGATGGGTCTTGTCGATGAGCGGAGAAAATGACATCAGCAGACCGGGCATCAGCGTGAATACGACGAAGATACTGAAGAATATCGCCTTGCAGAGCACCATACCGAGGTCAAGACCGAGTTTGAACTGCATGAGCATCATCGCAACCATACCGGAAAGCGTGGTAAGGCAGCTGGAGGAGATTTCTGGAATGGCCTTGCTCAGCGCGGTGACAACGGCGTCGCGGGCGTCCATCGTGACGCGCTCCTCGGTGTAGCGGTTGCAGAGGATAATGGCGTAGTCGATGGCGAGCGCCAGCTGAAGCACTACCGCGATGGAGTTTGAAACGAAGGAGATCTCGCCGAACATAAAGTTCGTGCCCATGTTGAGCAGAGCCGCCATGCCGAATGTAGCCAGCAGGACAGGTATTTCCATATAGGTGTGTGAAGTGAAGAACAGCACGGCGATGATGATGACCAGAACGATCACGATAACGACCTGCATTTCGGCGGCGATAGTCTCGGAAGTACTGCTGCCGACGGCGCTGCTTATGTATTCGTCATAAGGCTCAAGTTTCTCTTTTATCGCGATCATCGCGTCCTTGGATATCTGGTCATCCTCTTCGCCGTCGAATGTGACGGAAAGCAGTGCGGAGCCGTTCTTATAGCTGTCCTCGTCGTTCTCGACGGTAACGGAGGTAACTCCGTCGATGTCCTCAAGCTCGGAAGCTATCTGCTCCGCCTTTTCATAGGTGATATTTTCCAGCATTATGCTTCCGGTGCCGTAGGTGATGAACTGGTCGTTCATCAGGTCGAGTCCTATTCGGGTCTCGGAGCTGTCCGGCAGATAACTGGTGATATCGTTGTTTACCTGCGTCCAGCCGGTGGCTATGGCGCAGAAGATACCGGCGATGATGTAGAACAGATAGAACGCCTTGCGCTTGTCAACGATAAGCGCAGCGACTTTTTCTATCGGCGTCTGTTTTTTCTTTTGCGTACTCATCTGCATTCTCCTGTCTGTAGATTTTGGCGGCGTCTGGAATGCCGCCGGATAATTTACAATATGATACAATAATACAGATAAATTATAGCACTGCTTTTCGGTTTTTTCAATAAACAAATGCGCCTTTTTGTCCCAAAAACAACAAAAAGCCGCACTCCGTGAATAATAGTGGCATCACGGCTGACAGTGCGGCAAATAGATTCACGCCATTTCCTGGAAAAACACGTCTATCCCAGCAAGTGACTAAGCGACGGCTGCGCCTTACGCAAAGCGACGGCTGCGCCTTACGCAAAGCGACGGCTGCGCCTTACGCAAAGCGACGGCTGCGCCTTACGCAAAGCGACG
>CAKSHT010000086.1 GCA_934457235.1 uncultured Oscillospiraceae bacterium | reverse complement strand
GTTTTTGTCGGCACAAAAATACACTCATTCTTCACCAATCTGCGAAATATAGGCACCGCGTTCAGGACACTTACAACACAGTTGGGTCCCCAAGCGGCAGGAAAGCTGTTTGGAGTTGCTGGCGGTTTAACAGCCGGGGCTACTTCTGGAGTGTTGCTGTATAACTCTTTGAAAAGACTTGCTGCTGGAACCGGAAATCTCACAAACAACCTGACGCAGTTGCGTGCTGGACTGACTATTGCTGTTGGCGCTGTCGCAGCGTTTATTGCCTTAGGAAATCCGGTTGGTGCGGTTATAACTGGTATTGCTGCTGGTATAGGAGCTTTAGCAGGCGTTATGGCTGGAACTGCTGAAAAGATTGATAAACTGAATGAAACAGCGACAAGCAGCGTTTTATATAAAAACGGCGGCACAAAAATTTCTGAAATTGCAGAAGCATACGAAAATTGGGCTAGCGCGGCAACGAAACTCAATCAGCAGACAATTGAAAAATACGGTCAACTTGACAGCTATACAACGCAGATAAACGAATTGCTGGACAGTATGAACGCATTTGCAGACAGCGATTTTGACGTGACAAAACTTACTGCCGCTGACGCCGCTGACCTCAAAAAGCCGTTCGAAGAACTATGCGATTATCTTGAAGAGGGATTTCAGCAGAGAGCACAGGCTGCTGCCGATGACCTCAAGGATATTTTTAAAAAGCTCGGCATAGGTGGTATTATCGAAGAGCAGGTAGTTCAAGGCTATGAAAAGATGAAGCAAACATTCAGTGAGAATTTCACTGCAAGCCAGACAACGGTTTCGAAATACCTTGACCTTATTGCAAGCGGAGGAAAGCTGAATGCTGCACAATATAAGGATTTCCAGAGCGAGTATAGCTATGTTCTTGAGTCTTCACGCAATTACGACCCGGAATATCAGGAGTTAAGCAAATCGGTTTCCGAACTTGAAAAGCTCGATTTGTCCAAAATCGACCTTGAAAATCCAGAAACGCTTAATTCCGCTCTTGAAAAAATCGACAGTGCAGCAAGTGCATATAAGGAAAGCGCATTTGCAAAGTTTCAGGAGGAACAATCCAACCTGAACGTCCTGCGCGAGCAAGCCAAAACCGACCTCGCTTATGGTAAACTTACACAGTCCGAATATAATGAGCAAATGGGGCTTCTTGATTTTTCAGATATTCTGTTTGCGACAGATTATGAAAACTCTCTTAAGGAGCTTTCGCAGCGCACTATGCCGATTTATGAGAAAATCAAATCACAATTCGGTGACGCAGCTGACAAAATTATTCCCAACTGGGGCGATATTCTTCTTACATATGGATATGAAGCTTCTAAAAATCCATTTAAAGCAATTGGCTCGGAAGAACTTGCTTATTCTTCGCAGCGTACGGCTGCTGGTTTCTGGCTCAATGATAACGAAGGGTATCAGAACGTAAAATATAAGATAGAGCACCTCACTGACCTGACATCGAATATGCCGTTTTCACTCCAAGAACCGTCACATGATACAGCGTCTTATGGCATATACAAAGCAATGGAAAGCGGAAATATAATTCCGGTTTCAGTCATTGCGTCTATATCTAAAGCCGATATATCAAGCCCCACTCTTGACGAACTCATTGAAAAGGGACTTGCAAGCTGTGAATTAAAGGTGGCTGTCGTTTCCGAAGATAATCTCGAAAACTACAGTGCGGTGATACCTCCGGCGCAGTTCAAAGCAATGAGCGGACAGAACCAGACCGGGTATGCTCGGGAAGCTATGTCCAGTGCGTACAGCGAAGCTGCGGCAAATCGGGCTGAGGAAACCGAGCCGCAGGAAATCAACCTTTATACCACTATTGAAATGGGCGGCGAGGAAGTCGCGAACGCTGTCAACAGAGTGTCCAGCAAGGAAATGACATATTCTAACGGACACGGTTGGTAAATTGATACTTGACAAAACCCCTTCTATGTGTTATAATCTGACACAAGGAGGGGTTGATTTTTATGGAAAACAACATTGAACACAGCAGCGAAAACGTAGCAAACAAACCAAACAGCATTGCGAAAAAAGGCGAGAAAAACCGTATATCAGACAAGTTCGCCCGCAATCTGGAGAATTTCACTCTGGTGATGACAACGATTTTAATTTTCGTTTTTGCCATTGCCGCCATAGTGGAGTTTGTGAACTTTTTGAACAGTAAAGATGGACAATTAATGCCTGCAATAGTTTGCTTGACTGCTATCGTCGTAACGCTTGCGTCAAGATGGGCAATAGTCCTGTTCGTCAGAATGTATGAGTATCAGAAACTCTCTGCCGAAAGACTAGCTGCAATCATGAATATGGTTGAAGCCAACGTTAATAAACCGGAAAGCGCAAATCAGCAAACGCAAAACAAAACAGAGGAATGAAAAAGCATAGCATGTATGGTGGGGCAGCGTTAAGCATTGCGATTTATGCAGCTATGGTAATGATAGCTTTAAAAATCATTTCTTGGCTTGCTCCTTTTCTAATAATCTTAGGTATCATTATAATTGCATGCGTAGCGTATTGCGTTTATGAAGAATATCGCTCTCCCAGCATGCCAACAAACGCAACCCCGGTTTATCAATTCGATGAACAGGCAATTGCCAATGCTACCGATAAAGAACTTAGCCGCAAACTGCAACAAGCAAGGAAAACTTCTACACTATTAAACACGTTATACCCTCTATTGCTGGTTATAGATTTAATCATACTAATAAATCTAGGTGTGTATGCTTTTTTGTGTTCTTCGGCCGTTTTAATTGCGCTTATTATCTTTTTAGCTCAATATGTTTCAAAAAAGGTATCAATTAGCGTTCAAGGTTCCTCAAATCTGAATGATGTTAAATGCTATGAGCGGCTTTTTGAAGCATGGAAACTGTTCTTTCAAAGCCAAAAGACTTATTGGGTAACATATGAACAACCTGAAATGTATCCTAAAACTAATGCTGGCAGAAGTCTTGTCCTAGGCAAAAAGAACGCAAAGTTCAGAGCAAAACTCCCGAGATACATTAAATCTGCCAGCAAGCATTTTACCATTTCTGCAAAAGGACACTCTTTTATCTTCTTTCCGGGATTACTAATAATCGTTCTCCGTGGCAAAGTTTATGCAATTGAGAACTACAAAATCAATATACGGCAATGGACAGAGGATTGTCCTGAACTTGATTTTGCTTCGGAAGATACAATTGTTTCGGGACACACTTGGAAATTTGTCAATAAAAATGGAAGTCCAGACCGTCGTTATAATAATAATTTTTCAGTTCCAATTTGCAAATATGGATTTGCCGAAATGAGAGTAGACGGATTGTTCACGCTTCGGTTCATGTGTTCAAACTGTTCAAAACTCAATGGATTAACACAGATATCTTTAAGGCAATAGTTTCCCGCCCTGCACAAAAACGCAGGGCGGTTTTTGTATATTTATACAAATTTTGAGAAAGGGGTTGACTTTTGGAACACATAAATGTATAATTGAATTACGGAACACAAAAGTGAGGTGATTAAATGAGTCCGAGAACAGGCAGACCAAAGATAGGCAAGGAGAAACTTGATGTAGATGTTAAAGTTCGTTTTGACAAAGAAACAAACGAAAAGCTAATCCAGTATTGCAAAGAGCATGGTATAACCAGAACCGAAGCGATACGTCAGGGAGTTCACCTGCTGATATCTGCCGGAGAAAAGAAATAAGCTGTTGCCCTCCGTGGAAAGATTGCAACAGCTTATCGGTTTGAAAGGACAGGAATGCCCAATCTGAAATCTATTATACATCAGAATGTCGTTCCTGTCAAGTGTTTGAAAGGAATTTGTTATGAACAACACAATTACAGAAGACATGTTAATTGCAGTATCATTAAAGGCAGAGCAACTTGGAACGATAGCGTGGCTGGCTGCGTGCACAGACCTCGTTCCCGAAAAACGCGAGCAGGTGTTTAAAGACGTGCTTTTCGGTATCAACAATTTGAGCAAGCAGATTGTCAACGACCTTGACGAACTGGCTAACATTGCAAGTGGGGTGCATGCCGTATGAACAAGCTAATCAAAATCAATAATCAGCCGCTTCCTATCAAGGAGTACAACGGGCAGCGAGTAGTAACTTTCAAGGAGATTGACGCGGTTCACAAGAGAACCCCCGGAACTGCACGCAGAAACTTCAATACGAACAGAAACCGCTTTATAGAGGGCGTTGATTGCTTCGTACGAAATTCGTACGAAGCCAGAAACGAGTTTGGAATTGCCGCGCCGAACGGGCTGATACTTCTCACCGAAAGCGGCTACCTCATGCTTGCGAAATCCTTTAACGACGACCTCGCATGGCAGGTACAGCGCGAACTTGTAAACAGCTATTTCAGAAACAAGCCGGAGCAGTACGAAGCCGAACAGCTTACCCTTGAAACTTCCGAATACCACTACTACCCCAAGACATGGCACGGAAGCCCGGTGATAACCGCCGCAGACTTCGCGCACTTCACCGGAATGTCAAAGGAAGCGGTTTATCCGTATTTCCACAAGCACCCCAACTTTGATATTTTCCACTATCGCCATCTCAAAAACGCAGAACTTCGCGCTTTCAAGGCTGAAAATCCGAGCGTACCGAGGTGCATTGCAGACCTTTTCATTATCACGCGTAAGGGCTGCGAATGCATGCTGAAACACTTCGGGCTGACGGCGGATATCCCCATACTGGAACAGAAGCAGGAAGAACTGCTGGAACAGAAGCAGAAGCAGGGAAAGTCTGCAATTCAGCCCAGAAAGGTTTTCACTGCCGCAGAATACATCGCGGCGCTTGAAATTCTTAATGATTTAAGACTTAAATTTAAGAAAGAACTGGAGAGTGAGAATTGCATGTTCCCTAGCACCACCAAGCAAAACCTTGAAGCAGTATGCCGAGCGATGGGACACGTTTCTATACCTTTGATAACAATAGGGCAAAACGATAAAGTGATTTAACAAAATCAGCACCTCGCACAACGCGGGGTGCTTTTTTTATAAGTTTAAAAGAATACAGTTACAAAGCCAGAAATCCATGCTATAATGGATAGAGAGCCACAGAGCCGTTTGTCGAAATGACAGGCGGCTTTTTTATTTGCCGCCGTTGACGATACACGAACAAGGCGGTGAAGCATGGCAGCTTTAGAGAAATTATCATGGCTTAAAATAAACGGAACCGAAGCGCCCACTCCTACCGAATGGACAGTAGTAGACAGCGATTTTGACAGCGACGACAGCGTGCGTGATGAGACAGGATTCCTCCACAGAACGGTTATACGAAAAAAACAGCACGCGCCAAAATACAAATGGCGGTTAAACGGGAAGAACCTGTCTAAGCTGCTGAAAATGATTGACGACACAACGCTTGAAGTTACCTATTACGACCTGCTTACAAAAAAGCTCATAACATTCACGGGATATCCCCAGGCTACACGCCAGCCCAAGCTTGTTTTACAGAGAAAAACATACGATGAATGTATCTGGGACTTTGAATGTAGCTTCATTGAATATTAAGGAGGATATATGTATCCAGTTTCAGATAGCTACATAGCGGCTCTTCGCGCTTCGGCTCGCGAGGACCGTATCACGGGCGGTATCAGGCTGAAAGACGGTACGATTATCACCATTGATGATACGATAATCATACAGAAGTCCTTGACGGTCACACGCAAGGTGTGCAGTTCGGATAAGTTTGATTTCGGAACAATAAACTCATCGGAAATGCGGCTGAAAATACGCGATGATAAAGCCTACGATCATGAGTTTGGCGGTGCGGCAATAAGTCTGAAATACGGTATAGTAACTTCCGTCGCCGAGGACGGAACAAAGACGTGGGAGGACGTACCACTTCCACCTTATTATGTAGATGGCGCACAGGCGGCGCGAAAGCGCAACATGGTATCGCTTATCGCGCATGATTCCATCAGCAAACTTGCCGTTGATAAGGGCTCACCGCCTACCGACAGTTTGTTTGCGGCGTTACAATATTTCTGCAACCGTTCCGGCGTAGGTATCGCAATATCCCAAGAGGACTTTAATGCACTTCCAAATTCCGATATTGTTCCGGACTTTTCATCTGAAAGCGTTCAAACGTGCTGGGATGGTGCGATGTGGATAGCTCAGACTGTAGGTTGTTGTGCTTTCGTGGACTATCGTGGCTTGCTGAATATCAAACGGTACATGTACACGGGCGGCAACAATTATGACAGGCTGGTAAACGCCAGAGAGCGCACCGGAATTGAATACAGCGACACCAGAACTTATCTCGCGTATATTCAGTCGTATGAAAACGAAGATGTCAAGCTGTACAGCAAGGTCACGACATGGACTGGTTCGGACGCTTCGCATACCAAAGAGGGCGCTTTGTGTCTGCCGAAGAATCCTATTGTTTCCACACTGACCGCTGAACAGCAATCTGCAATCAACCAGAGCTATTTGAACAATCGTAGCTATCCGACAAGATATATCAAAGCAAGTGGTGTTTCGGATCCGGCAATCGAGCCAATGGATGTTGTTGCCTTTTCTGGCGGCGATATAGATATCGGACAAATTATCAATGTCGCAACGCAGGTGACATGGAGATATCGCAACGGCGGTACAATTTACTGCGCCAGCGTTGACGAGTATTCCGAATCAGCTGATAGCACAAGTACACATACTGCCGAAAATCATTCGGTTTCTACGCTCGCGCTTGACGCAGTTCCATTGTCGGACAGTGAAACGCTTGTACGCATGCAGCCAAAATCACAGCTCCAAAAGCAGATAGACGAACTGCGGGCGGGGTCGGGGAAAGCTGCCGAAAAGCTCCAGACAACGGGAACGCCGTACTGGGCGAAAACAGAATCCTGGGGCGTATCGTTCGGGAAGAACTCCACTCCGTTCGCGTATATCCACGAGGGCAGCGGAATGACGGGGTTCGAACTGCGGGGTTACGGCTCTCCGTGCTTCACGATGAACGGCGATACCGGGTCGATAGTCGCGCAGAACGGTATGTCGGAGCTGAACATTTCCGGAAGTTCCAAACTGAATCTGAGCGGCAGTGCGCAGATGGCGCTGAGCGATTCCAGCATGCCTATATCCATGCAGGTAGGCAGCACGCTGTTCCAGATCGCGAAGAATATTCGTGTCGCTGTCGATGACAACGGCGAGCTTGAGGTGAGGTGCTCGGACGGTCGTCCGGCGCTGAGAATAGGCGCGGACAAGGATACGAGCGGGTTCCACATACTGTGCGGCAGCGCGCTGCTTGAAGCGAAAGCGGACGGGCTCTACTACAACGGCGAAAAGCTGTAAGGAGGACACAACATGACATCAAAAACGATAGCGCTTTCGGGCGCGGAAATCAGAGCGGATTACAGCGGCGGCACGAACGCCTGGCTGCGCAACGACGGCGTGGTGACGGTATACGCGTCAGCTGCGCCGGGCGTAACGGCAGGCGCTGACGGGGTAGTCAGCATTCCCGCCGGGCAGGCTGCGGCGGTGTACGACGCTTATGGAACGGTGTACCTGCTCGGCACCGGCTCGGTGCAGCTCGTTGGCAGCGATTACACCGCGTGCCCTTTTAAGTCAACCGTGACACTCGGCTCGGTCACGGAGGAAATCTCAGGAGCCGTAAGCAATCCGAACTTGCTGATCAATCACAACTTCGTTGTGAATCAGCGCGGAAAATCCGGCGCAGTTGCAGTCGGCGAGTACGCCGCCGATATGTGGAAGCTGGAAAGCGGCACGGCTGAGGTGCTTTCGGACGGCACCATAAAGCTGACCGGAACGCTTTCGCAGAAGCTCGAACACGCGCCCTCCGGAACTGTGACCTGCTCCGCGTCGGCGGGCGCGGCTGCTTACAGCGCCGGTAAATTCACACTGACCGCTTCCGGCGACGTGATATCCTGGGCAAAGCTCGAAGCCGGGAGCCGCGTTACACTGTATTCGCCGCCGGACTATGCTTCCGAGCTTGCGAAGTGTCAGCGATATTTTCAGCGTATTAAGAACGCGGTGGGAAAGTACGCGTTCTGGGGCTCGGGGTATGCATATTCCGCGACCAAGGGGTTCGCAACATTCCCGCTGGCAGTGCCGATGAGGTCTCCGGAAGCGTGCACATCGGTGCTGTCCGGTACGCTATACGCTGTGAACGCCGCGCACATCGGCAGCAGCGCCGTACAGCTCACGGAGGTCTCCGGGGTGGAGATGATAAACGGCGGCGCTGCTGCAAGCATTAATATAGTAGCTTCCGGGCTGACGGCGAACACGCCTATTATGTTGCAGTTCCGTGACAGTGCAAGTTATCTTGACATTTCTTCGGAGCTTTAAGGAGGTTTATATGGAATACATAGTATACGTCAGGGTTGACGAGGACGGCGTAATAACAGCGGTCAGCTCCAGTGCGTTCGTCAGCGGCGAGGACTGGACGGAGATTGACCGGGGGACGGGCGACCGCTTCCACCACGCCCAGGGGATGTATCTGGAGCGGGGTCTTACGGACGAGTGCGGGATATATAACTACAAGCTGTCGGGCGGAGTTCCTGTACTGCGCTCCGATGAGGAGAAAGCCCCGGAACGTGCGCGGATAGAGGCGACAGTCGAGATTTCCGACCTTAAAGAAAAACTTGCTGAAACGGACTACATCTCTGCCAAGATAGCAGAGGGCGCTGCGACCCGCGAGGAGTATGCAGACAAGCTTGCGGAACGCGCGACTTGGCGGGCGCGTATCAACGAACTGGAGGGTACATGATGGACAGCAGTATTATCGTGGCGCTCATCGGTGCTGGCGTGACCGTCGGCAATGTGATATTTACAACGCTTGCAACGCGCAAGCAGAAGCGCGACGAGCGTACAGAACAGCTTGAGGCAGGCGTGCAGTGCCTCCTGCGGGCGGAGATAATCAGGTCGCATGAGAAATACACCGAGCGCGGCAAGTGCCCGATATATGCCCGGGAAGCGCTCACACGGGCGTACAAGGCTTATCACGCGCTTGGCGGCAACGACGTCGCCACCGACCTTTACAACGAACTTATGGAATTACCGAACAACTGAGGAGGCACAATGGGAAACGCAGAATTCGAATTAATAAGCCGCAAGACTGTTGCGGACTGGTATAGTCAGAACCGCGAGGAAATTAGCGTCGATAATGTTTATGTAGTGTGGGTATGCAAGGCGCTCCAGAATAACAAGGCGCTGCTTGCAACCGTCAAGCCGGACGGCATGTACTTCGAAGTAACTTATAACGGCGACAAGAGCGAAATGTACCTTGACGCTTATAGCAAAGTTGAAAATGTACTTATTCCTATAAAGGAGGACAATCATGAAAATTGACTGGAAGAGAAAGCTCACAAGCCGTAAGCTCTGGGTAGCACTCGCAGGCTTCATCGCCGGACTTATCGTAGCGTTCGGCGGAAGCTCCGAAACTGCTGAGACCGTATCCGGCTGCATACTCAGCGGCGCGGCGGTCGTAGGATATGTTATCGGCGAGGGTCTGGCTGACGGTGCGCACAAGGAGGATAACGACGATGGCTAAATATGCTGGAGTTGACCTCTCATACGCTCAGACTGGCGTTGATTACAAAGCGCTGGGCAAAGCTAAGATACAAGGCAAGCCGCTGAAATTTGCAATGCTCCGTATCGGACATGGCTTAAAGAAAGACACAATGTTCGACGAACACTACAAGGGCTGCAAGTCAGCCGGAATAAAAGTCGGCATTTATCACTGGAGCTACGCAACCACTGAAGCAGAAGCCAGAATGGAAGCAAACTGGGTGGTTGAACAGCTGCGGGGGCTCGATGTTGATTACCCTGTCGCGATGGATTTTGAGGACACCGTGAACGTGCTGAACAAAGGGCTGTCACGTGTGCAGTACACGAATATAGTCCGTGCGTACCTCTCAACCATCAAGAATGCTGGTTATTACCCGCTGCTCTATACAGGAAAGTATATTCTTGAAAACGACCTCTGCGGCGAAATTCTCAGAGGATACGACCTCTGGCTGGCGCAGTACACAAAAGAGGGCTGGCAGGCGCAGCTTGGTCAGACAATGTGGCAGTTCACC
>CAKSHT010000085.1 GCA_934457235.1 uncultured Oscillospiraceae bacterium | reverse complement strand
CCTTACAAGCGCTCTTGCGATGGCGACGCGCTGGCGCTGACCGCCGGAGAGGTTCTTTCCGCCCTGTTCGATCTCATAATCCAGACCGCCCTTGCCCTCGATCACGTCGGCAGCCTGTGCAGTCTTTGCAGCAGCCATTATTTCTTCGTCGGTGGCATCGGATTTACCCCACTGCATATTCTCGCGGATAGTTCCCTTGAAAAGCACTGCCTTCTGCGGAACGACGCCTATCTTCATTCGAAGCTCCTCCGGGTCAAAGCTGTCGGCATTTCGTCCTCCGATGAGAACTTCGCCGTCTGTTGCGTCATAGAAGCGCGGTATCAGGTTCACCAGGGAGGATTTCCCTGAGCCGGTGCCGCCGATTATTCCGACGGTCTCGCCGCGCTTAACAGCAAAGCTCATGTCCGTGAGTGACTCCCCGCCGGCGTTTGCGTATTTCAGTGAAACGTTGCGGAATTCAACTGCATATTCCTCGTTTCCGTGGGCGCTCTTATCATCGGATACTTTCTGCGAGGAGTGTATCTCAAACAGAGCCTGTACGCGATTTCCGCATGCAACGGATTTGGTAAGGCTGATTATGAGGTTAGCAAGCTTTATAAGTTCGACGAGTATCTGCGACATGTAGTTATAAAGCGCCACAACGTCGCCTTGCGAGAGGGTTCCGTCGTTTACCTGTATCGCTCCGGTCTGGATCAGCCAGATTATCGCAAGATTGATGATAACATAGGTAAGCGGATTCATCAGTGCGGAGATCCTGCCGACAAATTTCTGAGCGGCGGTGAGCTGATCGTTATGCTGTGTGAATGACTGTATTTCCTCTTCTTCCTTGCAGAAAGCGCGGATAACACGAACTCCGGTAAGGTTTTCGCGGGTTATGCCGAGCACCTTGTCCAGCCTGGACTGAACCTTCTTGTAGAGTGGAATGCACCAGAGCATGATTCCGAAAACAACAACTGAAAGCGCCGGGATGGCCGCAACGAAGATAAGTGCCGCCTGGACGTTTATCGTAAACGCCATGATCATCGCGCCGAATACAACGAACGGTGAACGCAGGAGCAGGCGGAGCGTAAGGTTTACGCCGTTCTGTATCTGGTTCATGTCGCTTGTCATTCGTGTGATAAGCGTTGAGGTTCCGATTCCGTCGATCTCCGTCCACGAAAGGGATTCTATGTGCTTGAAAAGTTCGTGCTTCACCTTTGTGGAGAAGCCGACAGCGGCCTTTGCCGCAAAATACTGGGCGGTGATGGAGAATGCAAGTCCAACGATACCCAGTCCGACAAGCAGACATACCATTCCGATGACATATCCCTTGTTTCCGCTGCCGATACCGTTATCAATTATTGAAGCAATGACCAGTGGAACAAAAAGTTCCAACAGTGCTTCAAGAAGCTTGAATAACGGACCGAGCACGCATTCTTTCTTGTAATTCTTGATGTGTACAAGCAGTTTGAACAAAATTATTGCCTTCCTTTCTTTTTTGCTCTTGACAAAATACATATATTAGTATATCATAAATGAAGAATATTTGAAAGGTATAACCTGTAAATTACACATATTTTTTTCGTATAGAATTAATACCCAACACGTATGGGAGGTTACAATGGATCTTAAACAGCTTCGATATTTCGTCACCGTAGCAGAGGAGGGCACGATAAGCGCTGCCGCAAAACGGCTTTTTATGTCACAGCCGCCGCTCAGCACCCAGATGAAGCTTCTCGAACAGGAATTCGGCTGCCCGCTGTTTGAGCGCGGGCAGAAGCACATACGGCTGACAGAAACCGGAAAGCTGCTGTATAACCGCGCGCAGAACATGCTAAAAATGGAAGCCAGTCTGCGGCAGGATATAGAAGCCTGCTCCCGCATGGAAAAGAACACTATACGTCTTGGCGTTGTTTCGTCGGTGATCTGTACGCAGGCAGGGGAGTGGATATCCGGGTTTATGTCAGAGAACCGCGGCGTTCGCTTTGAGATAACCGAGGCGAACACATATTCACTCCTTGAAAAACTCCGCGCGGATATAATACATGCGGCTCTGGTGCGCACTCCTTTTGCGGAGGGAGAATTTAAGGTACACGGACTTGTGCGCGAAAAGATGGTTGCAGTGTGCCCCAGTGGAATTTTGGACGGACAGGTTTCCATGAGCCAGCTTTCCGAGCAGCCGTTGATATTATATCGCAGATGGGAGAATATAATTCAGGATACGTTCGCCTCAATGGGGCTTGGATATAACTGCGTGTGCATATGCGACGATGCAAGAACTGTCGTTGGAATGGCGGAGCGTTCTGTAGGCATCGCGTTCGTGCCGCAGTCAGCCGCGGGACTTGTTCACCCGGACTGTGCGGACTGCCTGGAGATAACGGATTGCCCGATAGAAACCGAGATAGTTCTGGTACATAAGCCGCATACGTATTTCCCGGAGGGTATCCGGAATTTCACACAATACCTTATTGATAACGTACATTAAAAGCAAAGAGCACGCGAAATGCGTGCTCTCAGACCGTCGAAAAAGTCACTAAAGTGACTTTTCCGCCGAACATCCGCCCTGCGCGCACGGTTTGTCGGCGTTGCCGACAAACCGCACACTTGTGCGGATAGAAGTGTTTTTTGCCCCGGGAAACCCGGAGCAAAAAACGGATTTCAAAAGCCCGCTTCGCGGGCAAATTCGATTTTTTCGACAAGCTGAGAGCACGCGAAATGCGTGCTCTTTAGTAATTTTACTGCGGTGCGTGAACAGTGAATGTAATTGAGATTGTGTCAACGAAGGTTTTGTCGCCGAGATTCATTATCTGAGCCGAGCAGTCAGTGAGGTCTCCGTCTGGAGTTCTTGCCTCCTTGGGCAGACTGGATACCCATGCGTTGTAGAGATTTACTCTCGTGCAGTGTTTGTCGTCCGTAGTTGTGAACTCCCTGCCGTCAAGCTGATACGGTGCGTTGTTGATGAGTATCTTGTCGATGCTGACTGTGTAGCCTGGGAAGAGATCCTCGCCGTTGGAGATGCCCAGCGCCGCGAAAGCAACGCCCTTTGCTGAGCCACATTCCGTGAAATCAAGGCTTACCGTATAAGTGCCCTCGCCTGTGATGAGCGCGTTTTTGTCCTTTATCCCCTTGGTTTTGTTGGTGGGGTCATAGCTGTCGCCGACGCTGTAGGATTTGGTGTAATCAGCGCTCTGATACATTATCCATGCGATTGCCGCGTCATCGGAGGGAGCAAGCTCTACGTCTGCCATTGCATTTTCTTCAGCGGCTTTGCGTGTTTCCCCGATACGGTTCTTTGCTTCGGATTTGATCTCAGCTGTGGTTTTTCCTGATTCGCTTGCATATGCACGGCTTCTGAAAAGCTCTGCAAGTGTATCGTCGGCAAGCGTATTAGTTATGCGCTTGTAGAAATTACTGCAATCCCAGAGAACGGGGCAGAAGTCGTAAAGATCAGAATTATCCAGCAGATTTTCATAGAATTTGTCGGTATCCTGTTTGATTCCGCCATTCTTGAGCATTACGGCATACTCGCCGATAACGACCCCGTAGCCCTGCTCGGAAAACTTGCTGAGCTTTGCAAACAGGTTGTTCATCTCGTCGTAATCGCCGGGGGAGCCCCATTGTGTTACGCCGTCCGTACCGCAGTAGTCCCACGGAGTGTAGTAGTGTACGGAAAGAAGCAGCTTGTTTTCAGCAGTATCCTCTGGCATCTGGAAGCGGTCGTCGCAGGTCTTTGTGATATCGGTATTGTATCCGGCGATAAGCAGGAAGCGATCCGGGTTGTTTCCGCCGAGGGAACGTATCGTCTTTACGAATTCGCTGTTTATCTGGTTTGTGGTCTCATAGCACTGGCTCTCGTTAAGTACGCCCTTAGAACCGGTTATTTCCTTGTCGTTCAGCCGGTCGCCAAGCTCTTCGTTCGCGGATTCGAAGATAAGCTTGTAGGAACGGTCGGCGAAGTGCTCGCCTATCTGCGTCCACATGGACTTGTACATGTCCCATGCCTGGTCGCGTACCGCTTCGTCTGCTGATCCGAACATTCCCCACCAGCCGCCGTCCCAATGGTCGTTGATTATTACGTACATGTCAGCGTCAAGCGCCCAGGTGACAACCTCGTCAACGCGGTCCATCAGCCGGCTGTCGATAGTGTAATCACCGCTTTCAAAGTTCATGCCGTTGGTCCATGCGATAGGAATGCGTATGGTGTCAAAGCCTGCGTCCTTCATACCTTGTATCATTTCCTGTGTGGTCGTGGGCTGTCCCCAGGAGGTTTCGGGAAGCGTAGGACTGGAGCCGTTCAGATAACCCTGGTGGTTATAGGCTTCCAGAGTATTTCCAAGGTTGATTCCGTTACCCATCGCTCTTATTACATCAAGCGACGTCATTTCATTTGCGGGGGATTCTGTCAGCACAGCTTCTGAGGTCGATGGCGTTTCTGAGGAACTGTCAGGCTCCGAGTTGGTTTTACCAGAGCACCCTGCCATTGCGAGAATGACCGACATAAGCGGCGCGATGAGCGTTTTAGTCAAGTTTTGTATCTGCATTTTTCTGTCTCCGTAGGAAGTTTGATAGCTCGCGGTTAAACGATTACATATATAATATCACTGATTTAATACAAATTCAAGAGCCAAAGTTGATGTTTTTTATAGAAAGTGCCTAAATGGGCATTTTGTTATGTTATTCGGGAAAATTGTCAATATGAACTGATACAAAAAGACTACTTGATTTTTTGTAAGAACTGTACTATAATATTATAACAGCATATCAAGAACATAACGGACAGAAGGTGGATAAATGAAAGACAAAACTGTTCAGAAAGCGCCCGCATGCGTGACCGAGGACGATCTCCGCGAGGTAATGCCGGATTATGCGAAGTGGCAGCGCAGGCTCTTTTATATGAACCTGTTCATAGCAGACACTGTACTGTTGCTTGAAATATGCGTCAATATCATACTGAGTGTAGAAGGGAAGGTCGAGGGCGGTTATGTCAGACAGTACCTTTTATATCTGCTGTTACCTACGACGTTGAATTTCATGGCAGTGCTTGTGGATTATCTTCTTCTGAAGAACTGCCCTAAGAAGAACTGGCTGCTTAATTATACGATGGTGTTGACGCTGGGGTTTATGTGTACGGTCGTTGCCACGACACACTATGTCTTTTCCATTACGCTCACCAGTTTTACGATCCCGGTTCTGGTTTCGGTAATTTTCGGAAACCGCCGTCTTTCTGACGTAACAGCGCTTGAGGGCGGCTGCGGAATTATAATCGCAGTGTCATGGCGAATTATTGATGGAAGCGAAACAGTGAAGTATTATGTTATTCCCGAAATGATAATTGCCATGGGATTTATACTGTTGTCGCTCGTTTCTGCGCGTATACTTATTTCTCTTAACGAGCAGCAGAACAATAAACTGCTGAATGCCATCGCAAAGGAAAAGCGTTCCCAGGAGGAAGCGCTTGCCGCAAATACCGCAAAGAGCACATTCCTTGCCAACATGTCCCATGAGGTCAGAACGCCTATAAACGCGATACTTGGCATGAATGAAATGATACTCCGCGAAGAAAAGGACATTGCTATCCGCGGCTACTCCGAAAATATCCGCATAGCTGGAAATTCGCTGCTCTCATTGGTAAATGATGTACTGGACATCTCAAAAATTGAATCCGGAAAGCTTGAGATATCCGAAAATGAGTACGAGTTAAGTTCCCTTGTGAGCGACTGCTGTAACATGCTTGCCACCCGTGCACACGAGAAAGGGCTTGAGCTACGGGTGGAGTGCGACGGAACCATTCCACAGAAACTTCTGGGCGATGAACCGCATATTCGCCAGGTGATAGTCAATTTGCTTACAAATGCGGTAAAATACACCGAAAAGGGTACGGTCACTCTTGCCGTCAGCGGTGAGCAGGAAAACGCCGTTATCCGTCTGAGGTTCTCGGTGCTTGACACTGGAATCGGAATATCCGCAGAGGATCAGAAACGGCTATTTAGCCAGTTCCAGCGCTTTGACCTGAGCCGCAACCGAAATATTGAGGGAACAGGACTTGGACTGGCTCTTGTCAAGAAGCTGAGCGAGCTTATGAAAGCTTCTATAACAGTGTACAGCGCTCCCGGCGAGGGCAGCGAATTTGTTTTTGAAGTTCCGCAGAAGGTCGTTTCGTCAGTCCCGTGCGGAGAGATCAGAATTGATTATTCCGGTTCGTCTGCGGCGGATCACAAGCATTCGTTTGAAGCGCCGGACGCCCGTATACTTGTGGTCGATGATCTTCCGGTCAATCAACTGGTAATAATCAATCTGCTGAAGGACACAAGAATGCAGATGGACACGGCGGACAGCGGTGTTAAATGCCTTGAAGCCGCAGCCAGAAAGCATTACGACCTTATTCTGATGGATCATATGATGCCGGAGATGGACGGCATTGAAACATATCACAGACTTCGTGCCGATAAAATGTCATTGAGCTGCGATACTCCGGTGATAATGCTTACCGCGAACGCTCTTGCAGGAATGCGGGATGAATATATCAACGAGGGTTTTGCAGATTATATATCAAAACCGGTTCGCGGCGACAAGCTTGAAGAAGTGATAAGCCGTAATCTTCCTGAAGATCTTGTGCTTGAGCCGCAGGAACACGGTGAGCCGGTCGCGCAGAATACCGGAGAGTTTGCGGAACTGCTGGAAACGCTCCCGCAGCTGAACCTGTCCATGGCTATGCAGTTTTGCTGCAACAGTCCCGAACTTTACCGTGAGATACTCCGCGACTATGCCGAGAGCGGACGATACGATGATCTACAGTCGGCATTTACCGATAAGCGATGGGAGGACTACCGCATAAGTGCACATTCGTTGAAAAGCACCTCAAAAACCATCGGACTTGACGGTCTTTCCGAACGCGCCCGTGCTTCGGAGATTGCTCTGAAAAACGGCTGTACTGAGTTTGCAGTCATAGTGCATGAAGAACTGATGCAGGAATATGGAGTAGTGCTGACGAAGCTGAAAAATTATTTGGACGGAAGTAAGTGAAAATATGCCAGAATTTATTGAAATAAACGACCTTAACGCACCCGGCTGCGAGGTTTATACAAAGCTGACTGAGGCACAGCTCAGAAACCGCCTTGAACCGGAAAAAGGGATATTCATTGCCGAAAGCCCGAAAGTTATCGGACTTGCGATAGAAGCCGGGTATGAAGTGGTGTCCATGCTGACGGAAAAGCGCTGCGTTGACGGATGTGCAAGTGAAGTGCTCAGCCGCTGCGGAGATATTCCGGTATATCTTGCGCCGACCGAGGTGCTGTCTCAGATGACAGGCTACAAGCTGAATCGTGGTGTTTTATGTGCGGTGCGCCGCCCTAAACCTAAATTCGCAGAGGATATATGCCTTAACGCGCACCGCGTAGCAGTGCTTGAAAATATCGTGGACAGTACGAACATAGGCGCTGTGTTCCGCTCAGCGGCGGCACTGGGTATAGACGCAGTACTCGTGACTCCGTCCTGCTGCGATCCGCTTTTAAGGAGATCGGTGCGTGTCAGCATGGGAACAGTTCTCCTTGTTCCGTGGGCGACCATCGGAGAGGAATCAGGTGACTGGCCTGCAAAGGGGCTGGAAATGTTGAATTCATGGGGTTTCAAAACCGCCGCGATGGCACTCAGCGACCGTTCCGTGAGCATAGACGATCCGTCGCTTGCCACTGAAAACAAGCTTGCGATAGTCCTGGGCACAGAGGGCGACGGTCTTTCTCCGACAACTATAGCAAGCTGTGATTATACGGTCAAGATACCGATGTCGCTTGGCGTTGATTCGCTGAATGTTGCAGCTGCGGGCGCGGTGGCATTCTGGCAGCTGCGCTGGAGTAAATAGCGGGGCATTTTATGTATTTTCTCTATGAAGAGGGCGATGTACTGAACCGCCCGGTGGAATGCTTTTACTTCGACACTGCGTCAAAGTATTTCCCTGTGCACGCGCACTGGCATTTTTATATGGAGCTGGTGCTCATGCTTGAGGGAAATGTCGTGATGTCCTGCGGAAGCGAAAAATTCACGCTGCATGAGGGAGAAATGGTGCTGTTTCACCCGAAAACCGTGCACTCGATGAGTGCGGCGGACGCGCATTCGGCGCGGTATGCGGTTATTAAGCTGGATATCAACAGAATGAATCTTACGCCGAGCTATGCGCCGAAGCTCAGGAGCATATTCCGCAGCGCCGAGAAGAAAGAAATGAACACCAGATTTAACTTGGCGCAGACTGAAATGACGGGCGCCCGGGATGTATTTGCCAGGTGTATTGACGAGATGTCGCGTCAGGAATATGGATTTGACCTGGTCATACGCACTGAGCTTTACCGCCTGCTGATAAATATACTGCGCTGCTGGCAGTCGCAGGGATTTTCCGTTGACAGCGAGGCGTATTCCGAGGATTCGCGGTACGATATATATAACATCACGGAGTTCATCGACCAGCGGCTTGCTGGTGGAGTACAGGTGTCTGAGGTCGCGAAGCGCTGCGGAATGAGTTACTCCTATTTCGCAAAGAATTTCCTGTCGGTATACGGAAAGACGTGCAAGGAATATATTGAGGAAATGCGCATCATCAAGGCTGAAGAGTTCCTTATTTTTACGGACTTTGACCTTGACAGGATAAGCAGGGAAACCGGATTTTCAGATTCACCGCATATGATAAAGAGCTTTAAAAAGCTGCGCGGAATTACTCCGAAGCAGTTCCGGATGAAGAATCTGGGCGGAAAATAAAAAGTGGGCGGTTTCCCGCCCATTTTTTATGCGAATTTGTACAGGTCGTTCGGCAGCTTATCGAGTGTTACAGCGTTTTCGCAGCTGTAAGCCCTGCTCAGCTCTTCAGATGTCGTAAACCGTTCCGTCGTACAGAAGTCATGCGACCATGTCATGTACCAGCACCAGGGAACATGATGTTCAGTGAGTGCAGGTATATCAGGAATAGTTCCGATCTCTGCGACTGCACAGAGCTTGTCAGCCGACGTTACTGTGCGCAGTTCTGTGTATTCCTTTGAAAGGTCAGTGTGCTGGTGCTCTGGCGGATAAAGATCGCGCGAGATTATATCCACAACATCGTCGCCGGGATAATTTACAGCCTTTGGCGAATTATGCACCCATATGAGGTTATCCAGATGATGCTTGTTTACGAAACGCTCAAACATGATTCGATAGAGAATCTTGCACGGCTCAGCACCATCGCGGCTCCACCAGAACCAGTCGCCCTCAGCTTCGTGGAATGGTCGCCATAAAATCGGGATATGCTCGTCGCAGAACGGACGAAGAAGTCCCGCCATGTAATCAAGGTCGTTGATGAATGCAATATTTTCCGGCGTGCCTGCCTGTGCGGCTTTCTCAGCGCTGAAATCCGTGTTTACCGAGAAAAAGGATTTGTCATTGCCGCCTACCGGGGAAAACCAGTGCCATGTGAATGTGATGAGTCCGCCAAGTTTCGCCCAGTCCCATGCTTTCCGTAGCGTACCGCGTGCAAGACGCACTTCCTCCATGCATTCCTCGCCGGAAAGCTCCGGGCGAATGTTCGGAGAGTATGCAAGAAGCTCAAAACCGCAGAGCGCCGGCAGCTTGCCGGTAACTTCCTTAATATGCGCAAGCTCCTCCTGCGGTATAGTCTGCGTATGCTGCCCCAGGATTATTTTAGTTCCACGGATACTTTCAAGATAATCCAGTACTCGCTGTGCTTCCGGCTGGATATTTGGGTTTACGGATTTCATTTGACACCTCTAACTCCGGTGATATCCTTGATCACCTCACCGGCGATGATAAGTCCGACGACGGACGGAACAAACGCGTTGCTTCCGGGGACCTGATTGCGCTGAGTACATTTGCGCGCAGTACCGGGAGGGCAGATGCAGTGCTGTTTACAGCTGATTGCCATATCGTCAACGGGAGTCATGGGCTTTTCTGTGGAATATACAACTTTCAGCTTGCGGATGCCGCGTTTTTTTAGCTCATAACGCATTACGCGCGCAAGCGGACATACGGAAGTGCTGTAAATGTCAGCTACCTGGAATTTGGTCGGATCGAGCTTGTTTCCGGCTCCCATACTGCTGATGACCGGTACCCCAC
>CAKSHT010000084.1 GCA_934457235.1 uncultured Oscillospiraceae bacterium | reverse complement strand
CCTTGAATAAGTTGTAGAATACAACTATAAGCGCCACCTGCACCAGCAGCATAAGGACAACAAGACCGAATCGGCTGAACAACGCGTATATAAGACCCTTGTGACCTTTTTTCAGCAGCCGTAGCGTTTTGCCCTTGACTTTTCCAGATGACATTTTACCCCTCCTTCCGGTAATTTTTGAGCCAATATTATCATTTTAACACAAAATTACGCCAAAGTCAACGCCGGACAGTGATTACGCCACGTCTGAACCAAGGTTTGTGAATTACATAAGATCACCTCTATAAACCTCATGTGAGCGAAAATGTGCAGTGCGCGCCATCTTCGCTCCTCAACGTTGTGTTGCACCTCCTCATAAGGCATACAGCCTTACTTTGTCGGCTTCCCCAGAATCTGGCATATACTGCCAATTTTTGCTTTTTCACCGGTTTTTAGAGGTTCCAATAACAAAGCCCCCTGCTTTTTGCAGGGGGCTGGATATTATCCGAGTATTACTTTACAAATGGATTTTCAGTGGGATACAGCATGCCGACGGGCTGGTTGAAGCCGATATCCTTGATACCGAGGTAACGGAAGAGGTCGAACAGGAGCTTTCCATAGTGACCGAATGCTACTGCGCCGTGGTGCGGATAGCGCTTTTCAACCAGAACGTGACGGTAGAAGCGACCCATCTCCGGAATTGCGAAGATACCGATACCGCCGAAGGAACGAGTAGGAACATCAAGAATCTCACCCTCTGCGATGTATGCGCGGAGCTGTCCCTCGCTGTCGCACTGTAAGCGGTAGAATGTGATGTCGCTTGCTGCGATGTCGCCCTCGAGAGTACCTCTTGTGAAATCAGGCTCGCTGCCAGCGGGTTCGAGCAGACGGTGCTGAATAAGCTGATACTTGACAGCACGGTCGGAGCACATCTTGCACTCAGGAGTATTACCGCAATGGAAGCCCATGAATGTATCGGTAAGTTTGTAGTTGTACTTGCCCTTGATATCCTCATCGTATATGTACTTGGGAACGGAGTTGTTGATATCAAGCAGTGTAACTGCGTCAGCGGAGATGCACAGACCGATGTATTCGCTCAGTGCGCCGTAGATATCGACCTCGCAGGATACGGGGATTCCGCGGCTCACAAGACGGCTGTTTACGTAGCAGGGCTCAAAGCCGAACTGGGAGGGGAATGCAGGCCAGCACTTGTCAGCGAATGCAACGTATTTTCTGGAGCCCTTGTGATTTTCTGCCCAGTCTAAAAGGGTAAGCTCGAACTGTGCCATGCGCTTGTTGAGGTCGGAGTAATAGTGACCCTCGCCCATCTCCTTAGCCATGTCAGCGCATACAGCGTCGATTCTGGGGTCGTTCTCGTGCTCCTTGAAGGAAACGAGGAGGTCAAGCTCGGAGTTCTCTTCGATCTCAACGCCCAGCTCGTATAAGCCCTTGATAGGCGCGTTGCATGCGAAGAAGTCCTGCGGACGCGGACCAAATGTGATGATCTTTAAGTTCTTTACGCCGATGACAGCTCTTGCTACAGGAACGAAGTCCTTGATCATCTTGACGATATCGTCAGCAGTGCCAACGGGATACTCAGGGATAAAGCCCTTGAGATGGCGCATTCCGAGGTTGTAGGAGCAGTTGAGCATACCGCAGTAAGCGTCGCCTCTGCCGTTGATCATGTCGCCGTCGCCCTCTGCTGCTGCAACGAACATAACGGGACCGTCGAAGTTCTTGGCGATAAGGGTCTCAGGAGTTTCAGGACCGAAGTTGCCGAGGAATACGACTAAAGCGTTGCACTCAGCCTTCTTTACGTCCTCGATAGCCTTGAGCATGTCAAGCTCGTTCTCAACGGTAACGGGACATTCGTAAATACCCTCTCCGTAAGCGGAAACGATAGCCTGGCGGCGTCTTTCGGATAAAGCGATAGGGAAACAGTCGCGGGATACGGCAACGATGCCGAGCTTGATTTCAGGAATATTGGTCATTAGTTTTACCCTCTCAAATATATAGTTCCGGGAATTTTGTACATTCCCGACAGTTTACGTTTATAGGATATCACAAAAACTTTTGCTTGTCTAGTGTTTTTTTGTCGTAATCATGCAAAATCTACCCAAAAAACGAAGAAAAGCATTTTATAAAGTTGTCATTCCGGGAATTTTGTGATAGAATGGATAACAGGCGGCGCTCGCCGCACCTATTAGAAATACAGACAAAGAAAGAAGCGACAAACTACAATGAACAAGGACTTGACGGTAGGCAGCCCCGGAAAATCGCTCATAATGTTCACTATACCACTGTTTATCAGCGTTATGTTCCAGCAGATGTACAATATCGCCGACAGCGTTATCGCGGGAAAATTTGCCGGCGAGGACGCGCTGGCAGCGATCGGCGCCAGCTATCCCATAACCATGATATTCATGGCGGTGGCGGTGGGATGCCAGATAGGCTGCTCTGTTGTCATAAGCAAGCACTTCGGCTCTGGCAACATGCAAATGACCAAGACCTGCATATCCACCTCGCTCATCGCAGGCGCTGCGCTTTCGGCGGTGCTTACACTCGTCGGGGTGCTGTTCAGCGGAGTTTTCATGCAGTGGGTGCAGACCCCGGATAATATATTCGGCGACGGCTGCCTTTATCTGATGATATACACCGGCGGATTCATGTTCCTGTTTCTCTATAACATCGTGACTGGCGTGTTCAACAGCCTGGGCGACAGCAAGACCCCGCTGTATCTGCTGATAGCAAGCTCCGTCGGAAACGTTATTCTGGACTGCATACTGATTATCCCGCTTAAAATGGGAGTTGCAGGCGCGGCATGGGCTACATTCGCGGCACAGGGCGCGGCGTGCATCCTGGCACTGTTCCTGCTGTTCCGCCGCGTGAAGTCAATGAAGATACAGGGCGGAAATCTGTTCAGCGGAAGGGCGCTCGGCGAGATCTGCAAGGTAGCTGTTCCCAGCGTCCTCCAGCAGAGCTTTATTTCCGTCGGTAATCTGTTCATTCAGTACATGGTGAACGGCTTTGGTTCGTCCTCCATCGTTGCGGGCTATTCTGCCGCGATAAAGCTGAACACTTTTGCGATAACCTGCTTCACGACGATAGGCAACGGTATGTCCAGCTTCACAGCGCAGAATATCGGTGCTGACAAGCCGGAGCGTATTAAAAAGGGATTCCGTTCATCGCTGTTCTTCTCGCTGGGAACTGCGGCTGTGTTCTTCCTGCTGTTCTTCCTGCTGAGCGAGCCGCTGCTCTCTCTATTCATGAACGGTGACAGTTCTCAGCTTGCGATGGACACCGGCGTGGACTTCCTGCGCATAGTTGCACCGTTTTACTTTATCGTGTGCATAAAGCTGCTGTGCGACGGAGTTCTCCGCGGAAGCGAGGCTATGGGCTGCTTCATGGCGGCTACATTCACTGACCTTATCCTGCGCGTTGTTCTGGCGGCGATACTTTCGAACACAATGGGCGAGGTAAGCGGGATATGGCTCTCCTGGCCGGGCGCGTGGATCGCTGGCACCATCATGTCTGTGATATTCTATCTGACAGGAATGTGGAGCAGAAAGCTTAAAAAGAAAAATATCTGATTGGAGATAAAATGACCGAGATCACCGTTACAAAAAACGACGCGGGGCAGCGTGCCGACCGCTTCCTTACAAAAGCATATCCCAACCTCACGCTGCCGCTTATCTGCAAGCTCATGCGCAAGAAGCGCATAAAGCTGAACGGCGCGCGCACCGAGCCTAATACCAAGCTCTGCGAGGGCGACGTGTTCCGGTTTTATCTCAGCGACGAGTTGCTTGATACCGGCGGAAAGGCAAAGCAGGCGGATTTCCGCGAAGTACCGCCGGATCTCGATGTGATCTACGAGGACGAAAACATACTGCTGTGCGACAAGCCGGTCGGAATGGTGGTACACGAGGATAATGACAACACCTCAGACACGCTTATAAACCGCATAAAATGCTACCTCTGGAAGAACGGAGAATACGACCCGGACAACGAACTGAGCTTCGCTCCGGCGCTGTGTAACCGAATCGACCGCAACACCGGAGGCATCGTCATCGCGGCGAAAAACGCGGAGTCGCTCCGGGTGCTCAACCAGAAGATACGCGACAGGGAGCTTGTCAAGCTGTATCTGTGTCTTGTGTGGGGTAAGCTCCCGCAGAAGTCCGCCACGCTCACTGCGTATCTGGAGAAGCTTGCGGACGAAAACCGTGTGATCGTATCCGACAGAAAAAAACCGTCCAACCGAACCATCAGGACGAAGTACCGCGTGCTCCGTGAGTTCGCGGACCGCAGCCTTGTGGAGGTCGATCTGCTGACCGGACGCACTCACCAGATAAGGGCGCATTTCGCGCACATCGGTCACCCGCTTCTCGGCGACGGTAAGTACGGCAGCAACAAGGATAACAAGCGCGTCGGAATGGACTGCCAGGCGCTGTATTCCTATAAGCTCCGGTTTGAATTCACTACGCCCGCAGGGTGCCTTGAGTACCTGGATCATCGGGAATTCACGGTAAGGGACCCTGAGAAGATATGGTTCATGGATAAGGCGGAATAAAACACAAAGCACTTGCAATTTGCCGCAAAAAGGTGTATAATAAACTTGATACGGCGGTAAGCCGCAATAACATCATTCGGAGGAAAATAAAATGGCAGAGAATGAAGTACTTATCGAAACATCTGCACGTCACGTTCATGTGACGCAGGAAACGCTGGAGGCTCTCTTCGGTGCAGGCGCACAACTCACAAAGAAGAAGGATCTGTCCCAGCCGGGTCAGTTCGCAAGCGAGCAGCGCGTTACAGTAGTAGGCCCCAAGAAGGAGCTTGCTAACGTAAGCATTCTGGGACCGGTACGTCCTGCTGACCAGGTAGAGCTTTCCGCTACCGATGCACGTTCCATAGGTCTTGGCATTGATATCCGCGAGAGCGGCGATATCGCCGGCACACCGGGATGTACACTGAGAGGCCCCGCAGGCGAGGTAACGATCAAGGAGGGCGTTATCGTAGCCAAGCGCCATATCCACCTCACTCCTGAGACCGCAGAGAAGCTCGGCGTAAAGAACAAGGATATCGTATGGGTAAAGACCAACACCAACGGCAGAAACGCTATCCTCGGCGATGTTGTTATCAGAGTCAGCGACAAGTTTGCTGACGCAATGCACATCGACACTGACGAGTCCAACGCTATCAGCGCTGTTCCCGGTCTGATGGGTACCATCATCAAGAGTCTGTAATGAATATCCCCTGTTTCGTTTGGATCAGGGGATATTTTTCTCTTTTATTCGTAAACATGCGGCATAATCTCCATTGACACGGGCAATAAATTTTGTTATAATGAGTACGTGGCGTTTATTATCTGAATGCCCTCGTGAAATTTTTATAATGCCGACTATGCGGGTAACGGTAATTTATGGTGATGTAATGGAAAGAATGTAATTGTGTCAGAAATTACATAGTTTATCAGAAAGGAGGACAGAATGCTGACAGAGCAGGAGTTAAAGGAAAAGGAACAGACAGAACCCAGGGATGAGGGTTATTCTGAAATGCAGTTTTCAGCGCATATGACCGCTGAATTCAAGGAAAATATCCCTGCAGACGAGACTGACAGCACGCCCGCCGATATAATGGAACAGGCAGAGCGTGAGCAGGAGGAAATGACCCGCCGCGACCGTGAGATACTCGCAGCGCTGGACGAGGTGCTGCAAAAAAACAGCGTTCCATTGCGGCAGGTCCTGCCGAAGAAAAAGAAGCCGGATATCAGGCGGTTCGTGGTAGGTACTATCCGTTATGGAGCCGGTGTTGTGTCATTAGCGCTTACCCTTATTCTTATGGGCATCACACTGATGTGTCTGCTTTTTTCGGGAACGCCGGATCTTACTCTGCTGATAAAGCTTTCGCCGATCGCGGCGGTGATACTCGGCGTGGAGATAATTCTCGGCTGGCTCGCTTCCGGCAGGAAAATACGCATTAATATCCCGTGCGTATGCACCGATGTAGTTATTGTAGTCGGCTGCTGTATACTGGCGGCGGCGCTCAGTAACCGCATTACTGAAACGGAGCAACAGTTCAGCAACCGGAGTGCAGAGGCGTACATATATGACGCGAGTTATTCCAGCCTGAAGCATGCGGCGGATATCTCAACGCTCACCGTGGATGTTGATCTCAATCTGGAGGGCGGAGTGAAGCGCACTGACAGCGAACTCACTACCGCTGACGATATCAGCATTGACGTTATGCTCGGCGGTGGATATTCATCGCCGTCAGAGTTTGCGGCGGAGTGCGGCAGAGTTATCAGGGTCTTCAGCGACCTTGGGATACCAGTGGACGATTTTCAGTTCACCGCTGAAACCAGGCTGATGAGCTTTGCGATGAAGGTCGAGGGCAGATATCAGCAGGAGCTTACAGACGAACAGCTCACAGAGCTTGTGCGTTACGTTTTGATCGAGGATTACGACTATATTCAGGATCTTTCAGACTTCACCGAGGAAACCGGTGAAGCGTCAACAGAAGAGTGATTTATTGATTTTTTACTGGAAAGGATATTACAGTGTTAACTAAAGAAATGATAGAGGAACTCGGAAGCTGTATTGCAAAGCAGTTCCCGGACGAGGGAGTTTATCGTATCCAGCGTGTGGAGGAATGGCTCTGCACCAATGGTTATACCCTTGAAAAGCTCGGTTTCAGCGATTTCCATGAGCTTATCGCCGCGGCTCCGGAGCTGTTCGGCGTTCCGCGATATAATCAGGAATCGTACGTCATAGTAAGACACTGCCGCGGCGCGGAAACCGGCGGACACCCGGCGGATAGCTTCTTCGGCAACAAGAATATAAATCTTAACGACGATATAATTGAGATGTCCCAGCAGTCGCTGTATGCGCTGACAAAGGTGCTCGGCAGCGGGCTTTCGGTGCAGGAGATGAAGCAGGAGATCTACGACAGTTTCAACCGCGCACGTGACGGCGGCAAGCTGGATTTCCTTTCGGACAGATACGTGTTCCCGATAGCCTATTGCAACGACGGATACCTTGTGAATGGAATCATTACAAAAAATATCAGTCCCAGGGGGAAGAGCCTTTACTTTGCGTTCGAAAAGACGAACATTTTCAGCAGCGCGGCCATGGAGCAGAGACGCCCGGCGCCGGAGACCTCCGAGATAAGCGCCGCGGACAGGGCGGAGATATACAGACTGCTTACCGCGAATTTCCCGTTCGATGTTCCGCAGCATATGGCGGCGGTGAGCAAGCTGCTTTCCGATAACCATATCGACCGTTCGCGCTATGGATTCTTCAAGATGAAGGACATGCTGGCGAAGTTGGATTACCTGGATTTAAAGGACGTCATGCTTGGCGGCGTGCCGCAGATAATGGTGACGCTCCGTCACGCACAGGACCTTACGGCTTCAGCGTATGATCCTGCCCGCTCCTGGCAGCATGAGGAGCGCCAGGAATACCATGCGCCCTGCGGGTATGTCCGTGTGGAGCCTATTGACGACAGGCAGGGCAGCGTGAACGTTCCGTCCGGTCAGCTGGAGGAATTCTGCAATCTTCCGCCCAAGCCATTGATTATACTCACGCAGTTCCTGGAGCACACCGGAGTGCACAGAAATCTCATGGAGATACGCCAGGATCTTTCGGAGGATTTCAATGCGGCGCGCAGCAACGACCGCCTGCGCTTCTATGACGGCAAGATGATATTTCCCTGCCGCTGGAACAAGGCGGACGGAAATCCTGTGGAAATTACGCTCAAGCCCTCCACTTACGAGGGCAGACCGTGGTTCCTCAGCTTTGTGGATACCATGAGCCGCGATATAACACAGCGCCAGATACAGCCTGGCAGACGCCTGGAAAGTTTTGCATTTCTGGGCAGCTGGAGCGCTTTCCTTTCTGAACTAGCGGATAAGGCGGTTCCGGAGGACTGGGATTTCGTCGGCACACAGCAGAAGGATCATTATATCCTTATTCAGTATATCAAGTATACGTTCTACCGCCTGGTGCGCGAGAACAAGCTGTGCATTTCCTCGGATAAGCAGTTTGCGTGCTTCAATACCGGTCTGGTGGATAAGCATTACGATGATATTTACGCGTGCTTCATTCCCAACGATCCGGGCTGCGAGACCGAGTGGAAGTTCAGTGGATTCTGCACTGCGGCTAACCGTACCCTTGGCAAGCAGATAGTGAATTATTTCAGCCCACTGCCGCAACCGCCGGTATATTTCGAGCACGGAGAGCAGCTGTTCTTTGATCTTTCGCGCCAGCTGCTGACGGACTTCGACCATATCATAATCGATAACATCAGCCGCCTGCCGCTGACTTTCCTGAGCGACCAGTTTACTGATTCACCGGAGGCTCGCCAGATCACTGACGAACTGCGTGCAGGCGTGGATTTCCGCAGGAAGCGTGAGCTTTATGAACAGCTCCGGCAGATCGTATCGGATAACAGCCGCCTTTTTATCCGCATTCAGAACCGCTTGAAGGATTCCATCGAGCTTGCTAAGAAGCGCGTTGCCCGCAATTACAAGACGGCAATCCCGTCGTACTATCCGAAGCGTAACAGTATGTCGCTCATGCTCCCGCTCTGCCTGGTCGATGAAAATACCCCGGACGTGGCTCTTGTTGTGGAGCAGACGGCCTCCGGAAACTACCAGGGACAGACTATCCTTACACTGGCGCAGGCTTACGTTGACGCGCGCCTGCTCTGCCAGCTCAACAGCGAGTGGCTTTCCACGAATATCCGCCCTGAGTCCCAGGAGGAAATGACAGAGGATATCACGGCAAATGATGAAGCATGAAAACATGATGTCGCTGGGCTTTGACCCGGTGGACTGCGACAAGCGCTGTGCCGGAATGAGCGATGTATTCTCGCTGTGTCTGAGCAAATATTTCGAGCAGAATGACATTGAGAATTTGCGCAGGGCGTATGCAGGCGGTAATATCGCACAGGCGTCCCGCTATTCGCATACGCTCCTGGGCGGGTCTGCAAATCTGGCGCTAATGCCGCTGACTGCGCTGTACAAGGAGATAAACCATGCGTTCAGAACATCGCCCGACGCTGCCGGAGAACTTATAGAAAAAGCTGCCGGGCTGGAGCAGAGATTTCGCGAAGCCGCGAAGCTCGACGGAGTAATTTGATATGTACAGGCGGGTATCATTCCCGCCTGTTTTATCGTGTGAAAAGGAGAATTAAAATGACGATAAAGACACAGCGTCTTACGCTGGAGCCGCTTGGCGTGAAGCACCTGCGATCCACTCATAGATACGCCTCAGACCCGGAACTGACGCGGCTCATGGTGTTCCTGCCGGTAAGGGATATCGCGGAAACGGAGCGCTACCTGCACCGCTGCGAGTCCGAAATGTCAAAGGAGCGCCCGGAGTTCATGGAACTTGCAGTGATGCTCGGAAATGAGCACATTGGCTCGGTAAGCGTGTACCTTGAGGAGAACGGCGCCTCCTGGGAGCTTGGCTGGATAATCGCCCGTGAATTCCAGGGAAAAGGATACGCGATGGAAGCCGCCCGCGGGCTTATGGAATACTGCTGCTCCAACGGGCTGGGCAGATTCATCGCGCACTGCGACAGCGAGAACGCCGCTTCACGCCGTGTGATGGAGAAGCTCGGAATGTCCTTGCGCGGAATATCCCACGGCAGGAAGAACCGTTCCTCCGATGAACTTCGCGATGAGTGCCTGTACGAGGTAACGTTATAGTATCTTCCACAGTGTTGGCGTCTGCATCTGCCGGAAAAGATCAAGCTGTGCCTGGGCGCGGTCGCAGGCGGCGTAAAGCTCATCGTCGCCCTCCTCCGCGAATGAGGTTATTTCGGCTATGCATGAGGTTATCTCCATTGCATGCCCAAGGTCGTTTATGAGTATGCTGTAGTGAAGTATGCTGCTCCAGGAATCCTGGAGCTGATTGGCGTATTCAAGCGACTTTTCGTCGTCGCCGTCGGTGTACGCCTGTTCCACCTGGTCTATAAGCCCGGAAAGCTCGTCCGTGTGCTGCGCCGTGAGATACACGGAATAAAAGCACCCTGCCGCCATAGTTCCAAGCAGTATTATGCTGAGTATAAATCTGTTCATTTACAGCCCCCTCTGCCGCCGGATTATGGTGTTCTGACCATTCCTGTCTGCGGTCATCAGGAAAACGTCGCTTATGGACAGCTCCTGCTCGCGGAGCTGCTCATGGAGCCAGCCCGTGCCGAGTCCCATGAACTGCATCTGCTCGGTGTCCTCCTTGCCGTCGCGGATTATCAC
>CAKSHT010000083.1 GCA_934457235.1 uncultured Oscillospiraceae bacterium | reverse complement strand
TCATTGATCCGTCTGTTCCGATAGGCAAGGACGACAGCGAGAACGTTGAGATCAAGCGCTACGGCGAGCCTGTAGTTCCGGATTTCGAGATCCCGTATCATAGCGAGATAATGGAACGCCTGAACGGTATCGACCTCGACAGCGCAAGACGCGTTGCAGGCAACGGCTTCTATTATCTGATGGGCGACATCGCAAGACTGCATTCCGCTGTTCTCGCTTACGCAAGAGATTTCATGATCGACCGCGGCTTCACTTACTGCATTCCTCCGTATATGATCCGCTCCAACGTTGTTACCGGCGTTATGAGCTTCGCTGAGATGGACGCAATGATGTACAAGATCGAGGGCGAGGACCTGTATCTTATCGGTACTTCCGAGCATTCCATGATTGGTAAGTTCATCGACAACATTCTTGAAGAGGACACACTGCCGAGAACTCTCACCAGCTATTCCCCCTGCTTCCGTAAGGAGAAGGGTGCACACGGCATCGAGGAACGCGGTGTTTACAGAATTCACCAGTTCGAGAAGCAGGAGATGATCGTTGTCTGCAAGCCCGAGGACTCCAAGATGTGGTTCGACAAGCTGTGGCAGAACACCGTTGACCTGTTCAGAAGCATGGATATCCCGGTAAGAACCATTGAGTGCTGCTCCGGCGACCTGGCTGACCTGAAGGTAAAGAGCTACGACGTTGAGGCTTGGTCTCCCAGACAGAAAAAGTACTTCGAGGTAGGCAGCTGCTCCAACCTGGGCGATGCTCAGGCACGCAGACTGAAGATACGCGTAAACGGCGCAGACGGCAAGAAGTATTTTGCACACACACTGAACAACACCGTTGTTGCACCTCCCAGAATGCTTATCGCGTTCCTGGAGAACAACCTTAATGCAGACGGCACAGTAAATATACCAGAGGTACTCAGACCGTATATGGGCGGCAAGTCCAAGATTGGCTGATCTGGTAATGGTTAAGGAAGAATGAAAAGGGGGCAGGAGAAACCGGCGTGACGTGTCGGTCTTTCCTGCCTGCTTATTTTACGGATATGCTGAATAGGGCAGGGCGGCGGCTCTGCTGAATTGAGCAGTTCCGATAATTACAGAAACGGAGAGATACTATGGCTTTTGTGACACTTGAAAACGTATATAAGCGCTATCACATGGGTGAAGTGACGATAAACGCTGCGGACGGCATGACATTCGACATAGAAAAGGGCGAGTTCGCGATAATCGTCGGCCCCAGCGGCTCCGGCAAAACCACTGTACTGAATATGCTAGGCGGCATGGACAGCTGCGACGAGGGAATAATCAGCGTTGACGGCGCCAGGGTTGACAGATTCAACAGAAAACAGCTTACTAATTACCGTCGGTTCGACGTGGGATTTATATTTCAGTTCTATAACCTCATGCCGAACCTCACCGCAAAGGAGAACGTGGAGCTTGCGGCGCAGACAACAAAGGATTTCATTCCGGCGGTCGAGATACTGAACAAAGTCGGACTGGGAGAAAGACTGGATAACTTCCCGGCTCAGCTTTCCGGCGGCGAGCAGCAGCGCGTATCCATCGCAAGGGCGCTCAGCAAGAAGCCGAAGCTCATGCTGTGCGACGAGCCTACCGGAGCGCTGGACTACAACACCGGCAAGATGATATTGAAACTTCTCCAGGACACATGTCGGATAGACGGAATGACGGTGATCCTGGTTACGCACAATTCCGCGATAGCTCCGATGGCTGACAGGGTGATAAGAATAAAGAACAGCCGCGTGGCGGAGATAATACGCAATGAGCACCCGACGCCGGTCGAGGATATTGAGTGGTAAAGGGGTAACAAGTGAAAGCAGTAACCAGAAACATTTTCAGAGAGATATCCAAAACCAAGAACCGGTTTTTCTCGATTTTCACGATATGCGCCATCGGCGTCGGATTTTTCAGCGGCGTAAGGGCGACCGGCAGTGACATGAAGATAACAGCCGACAACTACTACGACGCGCATGAGCTTTTTGATATCCGCATTATGTCCAATTTCGGGCTTACTGACGGCGATTTGAAGTCGCTGGAGGATACTCCGGGCGTTGACAGAGCGGAAGCTTCAAAGTACACTGACTTAACTCTGAGTTATGATAACAAAGATTATAACACCAGGGTATACTCGCTGAACGAAAATAACGTACTTAACCGCATTGACCTGACCGGCGGAAGAATGCCGCAGGCGGAGGACGAGTGCGTGCTCAATTCCAGCAAGCTCCGGGAGGGAATGAAAATCGGCGACACAGTCGTACTTTCAGACACCACCGGCGCTGACGAATTCCCGCTGAAATACACGGAATATACTATCGTCGGCACATTTGATACGCCGATGTATATTTCGTCTACGCAGCGCGGAAGCACGACTATCGGCAACGGTGCGCTCCAGGCGTTTATGTACGTCCAGGAAAGCAACTTTACGCAGGACGTGTACACGGAGATATACGTGCAGTCCAACGAGCTGAAGAACGCTTTCAGCTACTCTGAGGAATACGAGCAGCTCCGTGACGGGCTTGAAAGCCGACTGGAGGAACTTGGCGTACAGCGCAGTGAGATACGCTATGACGAGGTCATCGGCGAGGCGCAGGACGAAATATCCGACGGCGAAAAGTCCCTTGAAGAAGCCAGAACCGATGGACAGAAAGAGCTTGACGACGCAAAGCAGAAGCTTGATGACGCAGCTCAGCAGATATCCGACGGAGAAAAGGAGCTTGCGGACGCCAAAAAGGAGCTTGACGACGGACAGTCCCAGATCGACGAAGCGCGCCAGACCCTGGCGGACGCAAAGTCCGAGATAGACAAGGGCTGGGCGGAATATAACGAAAATCAGCAGAAGCTAGACGAAGCTGAAAAGACTCTGGACGACAGCCGCAAACAGCTCTCCGACGCGAAGAAACAGCTTGATGAAGCCAAAAATACGCTCGACGAAAGCAGACAGCAGCTTGACGACGGTCAGGCGGAAATTGATGCAAACCGTCAGACGATAGAGGATGGAAAATCGCAGCTTGAAGCGGGGAAGCAGCAGCTCACCCAGGCACAGGCACAGTACGACGCGGGTCTTGCGGAGTATAACAGCAGGCTCAGTCAGTATGAGCAGGGAATGGAGCAGTATAATTCCGGCGCAGCCACAGTTGCTCAGCTGGAGCAGATTCTGGGAAGCGACAACGCACAGGTCGTTCAGCAGAAAGCGGCGCTTGAAGCTGCGAAATCCCAGCTTGACGAAGCAAAACCACAGCTGGACGCGGCAAAATTACAGCTTGATCAGGCTAAAGCGCAGATAGACGAGAATTCCGCGCTGTTAAGCGAAAAGGAACAGCAGCTTGCAGATGGTGAAGCGCAGCTTGAGCAGGCGCAGGCGCAGCTGGACGATGGGCGCGCCCGGTATGAGGACGGACTCACACAGTATAACGAGAATTACGCGAAATATGAGGACGGCGTAAAGCAGTATAACGACGGCTATGCAGAATTCACTAATGGTCTGAAGCAGCTTAACGACGGCAGAAACACACTGGTGAACGCTGAGCGCGAATATAACGACGGACTGGCGGAATTCACCGAAAAAGAGCAGGAGTTCCTTGACGGAAAGAAATCGTACGAGGACGGCGTGAAAGACCTTGAGGACGCAAAACAGCAGTACTCCGACGGTTTAACAGAATACCAGGACGGCGTTGAAACATTCAACACTGAGATAGCGGATGCTGAAAAGAAAATAGCCGACGCCAAGCAGAAAATTGCGGACGCCGGAGAGGCAAATTGGTATGTTTTCACCCGCGACGATAACCCAGGTTACGCGGAGTACTCCAGCAACGCGGAGCGTATCGACAGGATATCCGCAATATTCCCGGTGTTCTTCCTGCTGGTGGCGGCGCTGGTGTGCCTTACTACCATGTCAAGAATGGTCGAGGAGCAGCGAATGCAGATAGGCACGCTGAAATCCCTTGGCTATTCGAATGCAGTGATCATGCGGCAATACATGGCGTATGCGGTCATTGCAGCGGCTTCGGGAAGCCTTGTCGGAGCGTTCATCGGAATGTTCTTGTTCCCGTATATCATCATGTTTGCATATAGCATGATGTATATTATCACAAATTTCTACTTTGAGTTAAGTCCCTCCAATATTATAATTTCGGCGGGAAGCATGGTGGCGGCTATCGCGCTGACGGTATTCTTCACCGCACGCAGGGCGCTGACTTCAACTCCCGCGGAGCTTATGAGACCCAAAGCACCTAAGGCGGGCAAGCGCGTGCTCCTCGAAAGAATCGGCTTTATATGGAACAGACTGTCGTTTTTCGGCAAGGTCTCCGGACGAAATCTTTTCCGATACAAGCGCAGAATGTTCATGACCGTTATCGGTATCGCAGGGTGCACGGCTCTTTCGCTGACCGGTTTCGGATTAAAGGATTCTATCGGCGATATCGTAGACTTACAGTATAATGATATCAATAATTACAGCGGGTATATCGTATATGACAGCGATACCGACGCCGAGGGAATACAGAAGATATATGACGCACTCCTGGATTACAACCCGGACACCGAGTACACCCGCGCGCTGATCAAGCAGTACACCCTGTCCTCCGACAGCGCGAATGTCCAGTGCTATGTCACGGCGGTTGAGGACACCGGGATATTCGAGGACATGATAGACTTCCGTGACAGGAAGTCCGGCGATAAGCTGAGCTTTGAAACGGCTCTTGACGGCACGATAGTAACCGAGAAGCTTACCAAGCTCCTTGACGTCAAGCAGGGTGACAAAATCACACTCAGAATAAGCGATGGCGTAAACAGGGAGGTCACGGTCGGAGCAATTACGGAGCATTACGCAAGCCACTATATGTATATTTCACAAGAAAAATACGCAGAGTTATTTGGCGAGACTCCGGAATTCAATATCGTGTACTTCCGCAATGGCATAACTGCGGACGACGCGGAACAGGATGCATTCAGCGAAAAAATGCTGGCGGTGGATGGAGTTCTCAGCGTCCAGATGAACGCCGGGGCTTCCAGTTCGTTCAGCAGTATGATGAAGATAATGGACCTGGTGGTCGTTGTGCTGATAATCTCGGCGGGCGCGCTGGCATTCGTGGTTCTCTACAATCTCACAAACGTAAATATTACGGAACGTATAAGGGAGATTGCGACACTAAAGGTGCTTGGATTCTATGATAAAGAGGTATCAAGCTACGTTTTCCGGGAGAACAATATACTGTCAGTTATGGGCGCTGCCCTGGGTCTGGGAGTGGGAGTGGCTCTGTGTCAGTTCATCATTCAGACGGCTGAGATAGACGAGGTGATGTTCGGACGTAATATCCACCCGCTGTCGTTCCTGTGGGCATTCATCATCACGGTGGCGTTCTCGCTGATAGTAAATCTCATCATGCGGAGGGATCTCAGAAAAATAAGCATGGTCGAGTCGCTGAAATCCGTAGAATAATATACAGAATGGAATATTTGCGCAATATCAAACAAATGGTATATACGGGGGTATAGGTTATGATAGAAACACTGGTATCCGTAGGGCTTCCCACCGACGAGCTGCTTACGATAAAGAAGAACAGACTGACCGGGGTCGGCTGCGATGGCGGCAGAAGAATAGCAGTAGTCACCGGGATACACGGCGATGAGCTGGAGGGTCAGTATGTCTGCTATGAGCTGGTAAGAAAGATAACCGCGAACATGGCGTATCTGAAAGGCACGGTGGATATCTACCCGTCGATAAATCCGCTGGGAATGGAGTCCGTAAGCCGCGCGGTACCGATGTCGGGACTGGATATGAACCGTGTGTTTCCGGGCAGCGAAAAGGGAACCGTGGCGGAGAATGTCGCTGCGAAACTGCTCGCGGATATAAAGGGCGCTGATATCTGCGTGGATATCCATGCAAGCAACATCTTTATCCGTGAAATACCGCAGGTCAGAATACCGAGCAATGACAGCGGACAGCTACTGAAATATGCGAAAATGCTCAACACGGATTTTGTATGGGTACATGATTCGAATGCGGTCGGAGAGGGTTCCCTTGCGCATTCGCTGCGGCAGGAGGGCGTTCCTACGCTTGTCATTGAAATGGGCGTCGGACAGCGTATCACTAAGGAGTACTGCCAGCAGCTGCTTGTCGGGATATTCAACCTTATGTCTAAGCTCGGAATCTGGGAAGGTCCTGTCGGGAAGATATCTCACCCGATGGTCAGCACGGACGGTTCCGTACATGTTATACATTCCGTAGAAGGGGGAATATTTATACCTAAAGTTGAGCATAACATGTGGGTGCAGAAAGGCACGGTCATCGGAGACATCGTAACTCCCATCACAGGCACCGTAGAGGAGGAAGTCACCGCCCCGGAGGACGGACTGATTTTCTCCATGCGCGAATATCCCATTGTATATGAGGGAAGCGTTATTGCAAGAATACTCAGCATGAAGAACGGAGAAATGTAATTTCCTTCTTGACTTGAATTGATAAATATGGTATCATATTATTATAGGCAGCTTTTATCTGCCGATCATTGTTTCAGAAAGGGCATAATATGAAAGGAAGAATACTCGAATCCGGTGAGGATTATCTGGAAACTATACTGATACTGAACAACCGCAACGGCGAGGTGCGTTCGGTGGATATCGCCACGGAAATGGATTTTTCCAAGCCCAGCGTCAGTGTTGCAATGAAAAATCTGAGGGAGCAGGAGTGCATCACCGTCGATAAGAACGGATATATCACCCTTACTGAAAAGGGCAGGGAGATCGCAGAAAAGGTGTATGAGCGCCATATTCTTTTCACTAACTGGCTGACTTCCATGGGAGTTCCGGAGGAGATCGCGGCTGCGGACGCGTGCAGAATAGAGCACTGCCTCAGCGCTGAGAGTTTTGCAGCAATAAAGAAGCACGTCAAGGGGGAATGAGTTCTTGAAGCTCATTTGTCTGATAGAAAATACGGCGGTGGACGATAAGCTGTATTCCGAAAACGGATTGTCGTTTTTCGTTGAATTCGGCGGGAAGAACTATATCATTGACGCGGGACTTACCGCAAAGGCTGCCGAGAATGCACGAAGAATGCAGCTCCCTACAGACAGCCTGGACGCGGTGGTGCTTACGCATAATCACACGGCGCACGTCGGTGGGATAGACGCATTCATGCGGCTCAGCCCACATGCCGAGATATACATGCGTGAGGGCGCGCGCCGGGAGCGGTTCGTGAAAAACGGATTATTCAAGGAACCGGCGGGGGCAGGCAAGGGATTTTTCAACAAATACGCTGAGAATCTTACGCTGTTCAACAGATTCTCTGAGGTCGCTGAGGGATTCTACCTTACCTCCTGCGAGGTGTTTGACGAGAAGAACGTGAACCCCGACAAGGGTTGTTTCACGCTGGAGGGCAGAAAGCAGATACCGTATGACTTTTCTGACGAATGCTTTGCGGTGCTTTTCCCGAAAAAGCGCAAGGCTGACGGACTGGTCATAGTAGGTGGGTGCTTCCACTGCGGAGTGCATAATATGCTTGACACCGTGCAGGAGAACTGGCCGGGAATACCTATTCTGGCGATAATCGGCGGATTTCATTTCATGGGATCTAATCCCAAGAATCTCGGCTGCTCTGCGGATTATGTCGCATCTCAGGCACGCGCGCTGAAGCTCAGCAGCGCGGAAAAGATATACGCCTGCCATTGCACGGGCTTCAAGGGCTTTGATCTTATGGACGAGATACTCGGCGACCGGCTGATGTACATCGGCGGCGGCGAGGAAGTTGATATCTGATATCGGAGGGACTGTTATTCAGTCCCTTTTTGCTTTGAGCCTGCGACCAGGCGCTTGGTTTTATCGTCTGTATATATGAAAGAAATTATTTTATAAATTTTCAGGAAAAATTTTAAAATATGTGCAACCTTTCGGGGGTCTCGGTTGTTTTATATTATGAAAGGCAATGAAATTATACGTGCAGGCAGGCACGGTATATTGATATCATTTATGATATGGAGGGAGTTTGTATGAACAAAAAGGCTAAGATCATTGCGGTGTCGCTGTGTGCGGCGCAGCTTGCAACAATGATCCCGCTGACCGCTTCGGCTGCACAGTCCGGGCTTAGCATTGACACTATCGCTGTTGGTGAGAATCACAGCCTGGTGATCAAGAGTGATATGTCCCTGTGGGCTGCCGGCGACAACAGCAAGGGTCAGCTGGGACTTGGCGAAACAACATCTGAATCCAATGGTCAGAAGGTTATGGATAAGGTTGCTTTTGTAGAGGCTAACGATGATGTCAGCTTCGCAATAGACCAGAACGGCACACTTTACGGATGGGGCGATAACTCAAGGGGTCAGGTAGATCCTTCGGTGTCCAGTTCATATATATATAAGCCGACAAAGCTTATGGACAATGTCAAGAATGTCGCAGCCGGCGACACTCACACGGTTGTCCTTACAAAGGACGGCTCCGTTTTCGGCTGGGGCAGCAACGAATACGGCGAGCTTGGCTTCTCCTCAAACAGCAGGAAGAACGACGATGTGAAGCTTGCTGAAAAGGCGGTTGACATTGCAGCCGGCGACGGATTCACTCTTGTTGTCACCGCAAACGGCGAGGTTTACGCATGCGGTCTTAATGACAACGGTCAGCTTGGCAGCGGAAACTACAGGGATTACGAGACTCTTCAGAAAGTCATCGACAGCGGCGCATCCCAGGTCGCAGCAGGTAATGAGCATTCCATCGTACTGATGAGCGACGGCACTGTAAAGACCGCAGGCTCCAACAGCAACGGTCAGCTCGGCACAGAGGATACGCACACCGACTGCGATTCCTTTGAAAAAGCTGATGTAAGAGATGTCAGCGCGGTTTTCGCCGGTGGCAATTCATCCGGTGCAGTTACCAGCAACGGCACACTTTACACATGGGGCGATAATACTAACGGTCAGCTCCACAACGGAAAGTCCGACGATCTTGATGATCCGCAGTCCGTTACGAACAGCGTTGTTTCTATCGCGTTTGGCGAGCATCACTCAATCATGCTGAAGAACAACGGCAGAGTTTCCAGCGTAGGATCCGGTGTTTATGGTGAGCTGTTCTCCGCTCAGAGCGCGATAATCAGCAAGCCGGTACAGGTCGGCAAGAATTACGTTGCGTACTCCGCAGGCTATGATCATGCGGCCGCTATCGACGAGATGGGCGTGCTTTATACCTGGGGCAAAAACGATAAGGGACAGCTTGGCCTTGGCGACAGAAACTCCAGAACAAAGCCCACAAAGGTAAAGCTTGAGTGTGATGCGATAGGAGTATGGTGCGGCAATGGCACGACTATCGTACAGACCTCGGATAAGAATACCTATGTGTTCGGAGATAACAGCTCCAATATGCTGGGCATGAAGAGCCGTTCCAGCCAGCTGACCGCTCCGACAATAAACGAATACCTTTCCGGCGATACGATCGAAAAGATCGAATTCAGTGATGGATTTGCAATCGCACTTATCGGCGGCACTGTTTACGGCTGGGGCACGAACGCTTCCGGCAGACTCTGTGGCTGCGAGCGTAAGGTTGAGTATGCTACTGAAGTCGATAGCATGCTGACTGGAATTGCAGATATTGCAGTCGGAGCAAACCACGGCTTCGCCATAACTAAGGGCGGCGAGCTTTACGGCTGGGGCAACAATTCCTCTAAGGTACTTGGAATTGAAACTGATACCAGAACTGTAGACACTCCTGTTCTGGTCGAGATCACCGACAGAAAGGGTAATACCAAGACGGCACAGGCGGTTGCTGCCGAGGGCTACCGTACACTCGTTGTCACAACAGATAATGATGTATACGCATGGGGCGACAACAACAGCGGCGAACTGTGCTATGATTCTTCCAAGCTGAGAACGCCTACTCTGGTAAATTCCTTTGGCGATGAGATATACACCGCTGGAAACTATACAGCGGTTATAAACGGCGATGAACTTTATCTCTGCGGCTCAAACGATAAGGGTCAGCTTGGCAACGGCACTACCAAGAAGTCCAATGACTTCGGCAAGAGCATTATGAAAGATGTTGCCGTAGTAAGCCTGGGTGAGGATTTCGCCGGCTGCATCACCAATAACAATGTTCTCTACTGCTGGGGCAACAATACAAATGGTCAGGTCGGCAATGGTCAGGGTGGTTCCAGCAGCGAGCCGGAAACCGTTATCAATGACGCTCTCTGCAAGGCAACTGTTCAGGTTGAAAAGGTAACGCTGGATAAGACAGAGCTTTCCATGAAGCCTAAGGCTACAGCAAGACTCACAGCAACCGTATCTC
>CAKSHT010000082.1 GCA_934457235.1 uncultured Oscillospiraceae bacterium | reverse complement strand
AAGTACCATTGTACCTATGGCTGTCCGGTGAATGCCGATGGCTATGGGATTTGCAGCAAGACCATGATGATGCTGTATCCGCTGATGGAGGCTGTCCGCAGCGGCGGAGACCTTGAGAACCTCGGCGGCGACAGCAAATACAGCAAGACTATCGTCTGCCCGGACGGCTGTATTATATTCCGGCTGACCGCTACGCCGCTCGGCAACGAGAATTTCCATAAGGGCGGCTTCTGGAAAGAGCCGTGACATCTATTGCGGATGGTATATGTGAAGAGGACCATGCAAAAACGGCTGATAACTTGTTTTGTGAGAGGTGCAGCATGACAGATGAAGCAATCAGGTGGAACACTTTTATAGAAGATATTTGCAGCCGGGATCGTTCTGTTCTGACGGAAATTCAGAAAGAAGCCGTACTATGTTTCTGGTATGACGCAGAGATGAACAGTGCCGGACACTGCGGATATTTCGACTGCTATCCCGATACATTTCCCGAAGAACTGGTTTCAGCTTTGACAAAGGTAGCTGATAAAAGTTTCGCTGACAATTATCTGAAAGCGCTGGAAGAGATCAAAGACGAAGATAACGGCTTTGAGGACACCGACGACACATTTTACTCGTTTGAGCCGTCTTTGACAGATCATCTTATGGCTTTTATCGAAAACCATAAGGACGAGATTTTTTGCTGACTTTACCTATGGAGGTAATTCTGTTTGAGCAGATACAAGGAATTTGATCAATACGAGGAGCTGCTGAAAGGCAGGCTATCCAAGAAGCGCTTCACTCACACAATGAACGTGGCTGAGGCGTGCTATGACCTCGCGGAGAGGTTCGGCGGCGACAAGAAGCGCTGTTATCTCGCGGGAATGCTCCATGATATCATGAAAGAGGATCTCCCGGAGCGGCAGAAGCAGATGACCGTCGAAAGCGGATTTCAGCCGGATCCGGCGGAGATAGACACTCCGGCGCTGTGGCATGCAGTGGCGGGTGCGGCTTACGTCCGGGACAAGCTCGGCATCGACGACGAGGAGATACTCGCCGGGATACGCTTTCACACCATCGGCTGCGCGAAAATGACGCTGCTGGAAAAGATAGTGTACCTGGGGGATATGATATCCGCAGAGCGCAGCTACAAGGACGTGGACAAATTCCGCAAGATATGCCACGCTAGTCTGGACAAGGCTATGGCTGTGGCGCTGGCGTACAATATCATGGACGTCTGCAAGAAGTGCGGGCACCTGCCGCATTACACTTTTGAAGCATACAATTACTATCTGAAATACAACAAGGACAAGGAGATCTTATGACCGACAGAGAAGAACTTGAGATCGCCGTAAAGGCGCTTGATTCCAAGAAAGCAAACAAGATCACTGCACTCAAGGTGGAGGATCTGACGATACTCGCAAACTACTTCGTTATCGCTTCCGCGACCAGCACAACGCAGGTCAAGGCGCTTGCTGATGAAGTCGAATATCAGCTCGGCATAAAGGGCGTCAAGCCCAAGAGCATTGAGGGCTATCAGAGCCAGACCTGGATCGTTCTGGACTACTACGATATAATCGTGCATGTATTCCTTGAGGAAACCCGTGATTTCTACCAGCTGGAGCGCCTCTGGGCAGACGGAACACCGGTGGATATTTCCACTATCGTCAAGAATTAAGTGTGTTGTAAAACACCAAATTTCAACAGCGGTATTTGGCAGAAATCACGAAAATGAAAAAAAGTGAATAAATTTCTGATAACTGCTTGACAAATCTGGGTGTTTGCGATATAATTAATTATATACTTTTTGTATAACTACTATTATGTAGAAAACCTATGCCTTTTGGCAAAGGGAGGGAAATATAGATGGCAGAAATTCGTCTTGGCAAAAATGAATCTCTTGATACCGCGCTCAAGCGTTTCAAGCGTTCATGCGCAAGGGACGGCGTTCTTGCTGAAGTTCGTAAGAGAGAGCATTACGAAAAGCCTTCGGTAAAACGTAAAAAGAAGTCCGAAGCTGCTCGCAAGCGTAAGTTCTGATCTTTCTGAGCTTAGTGCGACTAAAACACAACGGTTGAACCGGGCAGTTTTCTGTCCGGTTTAATTGTTTTAAGGAGGAACCTGATGCTGTTCAAGCCTACATTCTGGCTGAAAAGCGTATTGCAGATAGATGAAAAATTCCTGCGCGAAAACGATGTGAAAGCCCTCGTGCTGGATATGGACAACACCCTGTCCATGCACGGAAATCCCTCGGCGGAGTCCGGCGTGGACGAATGGCTTGACAAAATGCGCGGACTGGGAATAAAAATGCGCGTGGTGTCAAACAACACCAACAAGCGCGTGGGTCCGCTCGCCGCAAAGCTGGGTCTGGAGTTCACCGCGAATGGCGCCAAGCCGCTGACTTTCGGCGTGAACCGCGCAGTAAAAGCGATGGGCGTGAAGAAGTCTGAGGCGCTTGTGGTCGGCGACCAGATATTCACGGACGTGATGGCTGGCAATCTCGCCGGGATACGTACAGTGCTGGTGGAACCTTTCCACCTGGAGAAAACGTGGACTTTCCGGCTGAAACGGCATATCGAGAGCTGGGTGTTCCACAGGGATTATTCAAAGCTGGAGGAGAAGTAATGGCGATATCATTCGGACCGGGCGGCAATGCCGCAAGCTGGGGAAAGCGCAAGTTCCCCGATCAGCTGCCGGAGTACCTGGCTTCAATGGGGCTTAACGGCTATGAGATCGAGTGCGGACGCGGGGTGCGGCTCAGCGAAAAAACGCCGGCGCTTCTTCCGGGACTGGCCAAGGAGCACGGGATTTATGTCACGCTGCACGCTCCGTATTTCATCTCGCTTTCTTCCGTCGAGGAGGAAACGCGTCTGAAGAGCGTGGAGTATATCTTTCAGTCGGCGCAGGCAGCATATTCGGTCGGCGCAAGGAAGATAGTCGTTCACAGCGGAAGCTGCTCCAAAATGACCCGTGAGGAAGCCACGGAGCTTGCCAGGGACACACTGAAGAGAGCGCAGGAGCGCCTTGACGCAGAGGGACTTTCCCAAATCATCATCTGTCCGGAAACGATGGGTAAGGTGAATCAGCTCGGTACGCTTGAAGAAGTCCTGGAGCTGTGCGGCGTTGACGAAAGATTCCTGCCGACGGTGGATTTCGGACATCTTTACGCCCGCACCCACGGCGGAATAACCTGCCGCGAGGACTACGCGCATATGCTGGATCTCATCGAAAATAAGCTCGGCAGGGAGCGCCTGGACAATATGCATATCCATTTCAGCCGCATAGAGTACACCGCCGGCGGCGAGAAGCGCCACCTGACTTTCGAGGACACGCAGTTTGGCCCGGAATATCAGCCGCTCATGCAGGAGATACACGACCGCAATATGCAGCCGTCGATAATCTGTGAATCTGCAGGTACTCAGGCGGAGGACGCGGCGGAGATGAAACGTTACTTCGAATCGCTGTAAAGGAGAGGACATGGACTGCCTATATCAGAGCCTATATCAGAGCCAGGAAACCGGCGATGTGATACGCTGCATAAATCAGCAGATACTGTGTTATATCACGGCATGCGACAGGGAGCAGCACATGCTCAACGCCGCAGAGGACGCAATAACGACATATCTTATCCCAAAGGTGGAGGAAATGCTCGTAAAGGACAGCATGGAAGGCGGGGAGCACTCCATGTCCCGCAGGTTGCACCAGGGACAGCAGGGGCTGTTTTACAACGGCAATGCCTATATCGTTAATTATCAGTTCGCCAAGGGCGTTATGTGCGATTTCTACCGCGAGGCGGGGATAATACCGATAGAGTGCGCTCAAAGCGTGAACTACGAGGGTGACAGGCTGCTCAGCATGGCGCAGGACCTTGACAGCGACATGTCCGGCAGTGATTTCGTCAGAAAATACAAACGCAATATCCCGTTTAAGCACAGGGACTATCTGATGCACGGGCTGGGGCTTTCGCTGCAGAGAGTCGCGGAGAACGGCTTTCAGGTCAGCGAGCTTGTCGATGTTTATGCGTTTCAGCGCGGGGTTTCATTCTGGGTAACTGCCGACAAGAAGATCATGGACAACGCAATGTACGTGTTCATCGGCTGGAACAGGCAGGCGCTCGACATGTCAAAGCCAATGCTGGAAGACGGCAGGCTGGTTGTCGGCGGTCAGGAGGTCAGGCGGTACGATATCGTTTATGAGTTCAGCCTGGTGGATCCGAAGCGTTCCAGCGAACAGATGAAGCTTAAGGCAAGTGTAGATCTGGTTTTCGAGATTCTGGACAACAGCAGGCATGTACGGAATATAACCATTGAATTCACGCCGGAGGAATCCGCAAAGATCACCGGAATGATGAAGCGGCAGTATTTCCCGGCAATGATGCCTGTGAAGCCTCATAAAGCCCCGGTGACTATCGGTCAGGAATTTCTGGATAACTATTACTATGAATATGGCACTCCGGAGCAGAAAAAGTCGGTGGAGGAAAAATGGGCTTCCACGGACGCCGGTTTCAGAAGAATTCTGGAGCTTTCCAGACTAAATAAGAACAAATAATAAAACGGGAGGTAAGCATATGAAAAAGATTCTGATAATGAACGGTCCCAATCTCAATCTTCTGGGTGAGCGTGAGCCGAACATCTATGGCAACGAAACGCTCAACACCATCAACGATATGCTGGACGAAAAGGCGCGCGGCATGGGCTTTGAGCCGGTGTTCTTCCAGAGCAATTCCGAGGGCGGACTAATCGACAGACTGCACGAATCACGCCTGGACTGCGCGGGAGTTATCCTCAATGCAGGCGCGTACACTCACTACAGCTACGCTATCCGCGACGCCATTGCAGCTATTCGCATTCCGGTCATCGAAGTGCACCTTTCTAATGTAAACAGCCGCGATGAGTTCCGCAAGAATTCCGTTATCGCGCCGGTATGCAGGGGCACCATAGCTGGTTTCGGAAGCTATAGCTATGTACTGGCGCTGCATGCGCTGGAGAATATTCTGGGTGGCTGCCATGACTAATATTGAAAGACTACAGCAGAAGCTTTCCGGAAACGAGTGCGGCGCGCTGATCACGTCCGACGTAAGCAGACGGTATTTCTGTGGCTTCAAATCCTCCGCGGGAGTTATCCTGGTGACTAAAGAGCAGAGCTACCTTATCATAGATTCGCGTTACTTTGACAAGGCGAAGCAGCGCGTGACTGACTGTCGTGTTATGCTTCTGGAGGACATGCGCTCACAGCTGACGGAGCTTCTTTTAAAGCACAACATACGACGCCTCATGCTGGAGAGCGACTACATGACGCTTACGGAATACGCTGATTACCGCGACAAGCTGCACTTCGTTGACCTTGACGCGTCCCCGGAGCTGTCGCAGTTCGTCTGGGACATGCGCATAATCAAGACGGCCGAAGAGGTCGGACTTATCGTAAAGGCTCAGCGCATCGCTGAAAAGGCGTTTGAGCGCCTGGTTGACAACATCAGCCGCGACATGACTGAAAAGCAGGTCGCAGCCCTGCTGAATTATTACATGATGGACTGCGGCGCCGATGATCTGTCGTTTGAAACTATTGCGGCTTCCGGCGTTAATTCCGCGTCACCGCATGCCGTCCCGACAGACAGGAAGCTCCAGGAGGGCGACTTCCTGACGCTGGATTTCGGCGCAGTCGTGGACAGCTACCACAGCGACATGACAAGAACGCTGGCGGTAGGTCAGGTGTCCCAGGAGATGGAGAAGCTCTACAACGCAGTATATTACGCTAACCAGGACGGTATAAAGGCAGTCAAGCCCGGCATCAACGGCAAGGTCGTTGACAGCGTTGCAAGGGCTACCCTCGCAGCCTGGGGAGGATATGACAAGTATTTCGGGCATGGCCTGGGTCATGGCGTAGGTCTGGAGATACACGAGCAGCCGACGCTTTCTCAGCGCAGCCGTTCGATGCTCAGACCCGGTATGATAGTTACCGTTGAACCCGGTGCGTACATTTCCGGAAAGTTCGGTGTGCGCATAGAAGATATGGTAGTGGTTACAGAAAATGGCTGCGATGTGCTCACCAAATCATCAAAAAACCTTATTCACATATAAATTTTTCAGTTTTTTCTTAAAAAGGGCTTGAAAAATCAAGTGAAATAGGGTAAAATAAGAGAGATAGAATTTATACGGCAGGATCTCCATGAAATCGGGCTCCTCCGGATAAACCGGCGCGGATTTTCTGGTGCGCCGCATAACACTAAAAATCAATTGGAGGTTCCCTACTATGATCACAGCAGGAGATTTCAGAAATGGCATGACATTTGAGGAAGACGGCAATGTAATGCAGATCATCGAGTTCCAGCACGTTAAGCCGGGTAAGGGCGCAGCATTCGTAAGAACAAAGGTGAGAAACGTTATTACCGGCTCCGTTGTAGAAAAGACCTACAACCCTACCGCTAAGTTTCCCACCGCTTACGTTGAGAGAAAGGACATGGAATACACCTACTCTGACGGTGAGCTCTATCATTTCATGGATTCCGAGACCTACGAGGACGTTCCCGTAAACGCTTCCGATGTTGGCGACAACTTCAAGTTCGTTAAGGAGAACATGGTATGTAAGGTACTGTCCTACAAGGGCAAGGTATTCGGCGTAGAGCCTCCGAACTTCGTAGAGCTTCAGATCACACAGACCGACCCCGGCTTTGCAGGCAACACAGCTACCAACGCTACCAAGCCCGCTACACTGGAGACCGGAGCTGAGATCCGCGTTCCGCTGTTCAACAACGAAGGCGAGTTCATTCGTATCGACACCAGAACTGGCGAATACATGGAGCGTGTAAAGTAATTTCCGCTTCTGTAGCATATATTCTTTGGAGTTAAGGGGCGTGGTTCTGCTTCCGCCCATGACATGAAAGGATGATCAATATGACTATCGGTGAAAAGGTATCCTATATCAAGGGTCTCGCTGAGGGACTTCAGCTTGACGACTCCACCAAGGAGGGCAAGGTTCTTGCAGCTATCGTTGATGTTCTCGGCGATATTGCAGAAAATCTTGCAGAGGTAGACGAGGAGCTGGACGACGTTGCTGACGTTATGACCGACCTTGAGGAAAGCGTAACTGACCTGGAGGATGAGGTTTACGGCGTTGAGGACGATGAGGACGAGTACGATGACGACGACTTCGACGAGGAGTTGGACGAGATGTACGAGACCACCTGCCCAAAGTGCGGCAACACAATCCGTTTCGACTACGACCAGGCTGCAAGCGAACAGCTTGACTGCCCGAATTGCGGCGCCCATCTTGAGTTCTCTCTTGAAGATGACGACGCTGAGTGATCTATAACTGACTGAATTTCAGGCGGAGACCTCAGGGTTTTCGCCTGATTTTATTTTAAGGAGACAATATGAGCTGGAAAGACAACCTGATAAAGATAGAGCCGTACGTTGCGGGAGAGCAGCCAGACAAGACCGATTTCATCAAGCTGAATGCGAACGAAAATCCGTACCCGCCGGCGCCGGGGGTTCTTCGTGCGATAGAGCAGTTCCGGGGCGGGTCCCTCAAAAAATATCCGGACGCCAATGCAAAGCCACTCGCGGACGCAATCGCGAAGCGATTCGGACTGAAACGCGAGAACGTGTTCCTCGGAAACGGCTCAGACGACGTGCTGGCGCTGTGCTTCCGGGCGTTCTTCAATTCAGATAAGCCGGTGATCTACCCGGATATCACGTACTCGTTCTATCCCGTGTGGTGCGATATGCTGAGGATCCCGTTTGAAACTATCCCGGTTGATGGGAATTACAACATAAATGCAGCGGACTACAAGCGACCGAACGGCGGCGTAGTTATTGCAAATCCGAATGCGCCCACAAGCATTGGCAGGAGACTGGATTTTATGCGCGAGATACTGGATGCAAATCCTGACAGCGTGGTTATATCCGACGAGGCGTACGTTGATTTCGGCGGTACTTCCTCCGTACCGCTGCTGAAAGAGTATGAGAACCTTGTGGTTGTCCAGACTTTCTCAAAATCGCGCTCCATGGCTGGCATGCGCATAGGTTACGCGCTCGGAAATGCGGAGATAATTTCAGCGCTCTTCGCGGCGAAGGACAGCTACAATTCCTACCCGCTTGACAGCGTTGCGATAGCTGCGGGAGTTGCTTCCGTCGAGGACGAGGAGTATTTCCGGGCGACCGTTGCAAAGGTAGTGGCTACACGCGAGCGTCTGACGAACGTCCTGCGCGGAATGGGATTTGACGTAGCTGACAGCAGCACGAATTTCCTGTTTGCAGAGCACCCGAAATACCGCGCCAAGGATATCCAGGAGTACCTCAAGACAAAGGATATCTACGTCCGCTACTTCTCCAAGAAGCGCATTGACAACCGCTTGCGCATAACCATCGGCACTGACGAGGAAATAGACGCGCTTATCGCGGCACTGAAAGAGTACATCGTATAAACAGAAATGACCCCCGGAGTGATTCCCGGAGGTCATTTTTATTAGTGGATTTCGTAGAGGAACGATGGGTCGTATTTGGTTATAAGAACATCGCCACGGCTGATAAGCTCACCGTCCCAGTCATAGCTGCACATGTCGAACATGAGGGAAACGTCCTTCGCGTCGGATTCGCTCACCAGTATCTCAGTTCCTTCCCTGCCAACAGTGTACCTGATATCGGCTTTGTCAAGGATATAGCTTGCAACCTCGTAGTCCTTGTCCGTTAATTTCTCGCAGGAGCCGTCCGGCAGCTCGTGTCCCATCAGCACGGTGGAGGCAAGGAGTATCTTGTAGTTGTAGAAGTAATACCCGCCGAAGAATAAGCCGACAGCAGCCGCGACAGAACCTAAGGAAATCAATGCGGCTTTAACGCCCTTTTTATGGTTTAATAACATTATGACCAATCCCCCTGATCAGACCAATAAACTGTAACTGTTCCTACATTTGTTTGGGATAATTTTTTACTACTGTTTGCTTTAATTTTTAATCTATATCCCATTAGGAATTGTACATTAATAGGTTTAGACCATTCTCCCTCTTTTAACCCCGTTGAAATAACGGTTTGGGTTCCACGTTTGTCTTCCAATTTTACATCAACTGAAGTGATATTATCTGAAAAAAGTGCAACCTTTACTCTAGCAGTTGCATTCAATAGGTTGTTGTCGATGCCAACCTCTTTCCAGTTATTATCGGTTAAATCTATTGTAAAGTAATCAGCCATTCTTGCTTGATGGTCTGATGTATCACCTTGCAGGAATGTGACACTATTTTCGTTATTAAAATTCTCATTTGGGGATTGTGCGAATGCAGAAATATTAATACTACATAGTGCCAAAGCTAATGACATACCAACAACTTTTTTTACCAATTTCATTGTAAAAGACCTCCATTCAAATTATTAAACCAATAGTTAAAATGCAAAAACACATTTTAGATGTTTTTGCTTATTTGTATTATAACATTGTTGGAATAGAATGTCAATATATTATGCGCACAAAAATGAATAAATAAATTTGGTTATTTTAACAAGCTCTTAATGCCAAAATTTTAAAAAGCGTGATTTGACTAGGGCAATATGCGGAATTCGCTTGGCGAGCGCCCGGTGTACTTGCGGAATATCCTGCTGAAATAATTCGAGTCGTCGAATCCGCAGCGCAGAGCGATCTCCGTCACAGGAAGCACGCTTTCCCGCAGCATTGCGGAGGCGTGGCGGATACGCACGTCCAGCAGATAGCGCTGCGGCGTCATACCGTAAGCCGCGGAGAACAGCCGGATAAAGTGGCGCTGTGAGTAGTGAGAGCGCTCAATGACGTCGGATATCGCGATTTTGTCGGCAAAGCTTGTTTCCATGAACGCGGCAGCGTCGGCTATTCCGGATATCTCGCGGGATTTCGCAGGGCAGTCGTACAGCCGGGAGAGCAGTACGGCAAGCTGCCGGACAAGCGAAAGCACCATAGTTTTGCGCCCAGGCTGGTCTGAGGTATATTCCGTTTCCGCGGCGTTTATCAGCGGCAGGACTTTTGACAGGTCGGCGGGTGAAAGCCGCAGCCGGCTCTGGAAGTGCTGCGTGCTGCTGAGGTAAGGCTCCAGCAGGAACAGCGCGTGGAATCCAGGAAGCTGGCGGATATCCGAGTCCCCGGGGAACAGCATTTCCGGACGGTACATGATGTTGCAGATACGCAGATCCTTTGGCGCGTCGAATCCGTGGGAAATTCCGTTCCCTATCACGAATACGTCGCCCTTGCTGATTACGCTGCGTTCGCCGTCCACTATATGCTCGGCGCTTCCGTCAAGCACCGTCACAAGTTCATAGAAATCCTCGTGCCCGTGCACGAACAGTGGTATAT
>CAKSHT010000081.1 GCA_934457235.1 uncultured Oscillospiraceae bacterium | reverse complement strand
TTACGCTAAGCGACGGCTGCGCCTTACGCAAGGCGACGACCTTCGGTCTTACGCTAAGCGACGGCTGCGCCTTACGCGGTGCGCGCAGGAGCGAAGCGGTGGACTTGGGCAACGCCCAATGTCCTCGGATTGTTTCGGCGGAAAAGTCACTTGCGTAAGGCGAAGCCGTCGCTTCGGGACTTTTTCGACGGTCTGCGGGCGGTGGATCCCCGCCCCTACAGTGTTATTTGACCCTGCGAAAGGAAAATTGAATGAAATTCGGCAAATACCCCGTAAAACACAGCTACAAGATACCGCGGTTCATCACCGATGTTTTTTCGGTGGGACTGGCAGTATTTATCCTCTCCGTCGAGTACATGTTCATGACGGTGTATGAGGACAACCTGCGCCAGAACATCGGCGACAATATCGAAAAGCTGGCACTGGCTGACCCAACGATCGGCTGGAAGCACTGGATAACCCTGGTGTTCCCGGCAGCTGTTCTGGCGGTGTTTGCCGTTTATATTATCCTGGTGCTGACCAGCCACAAGATGAGCTGGCTGAACATCACCAAGCGCAGCGCCCAGAAGCTGCGGGATATGTACGCGCTGTGCGTTTCGCTGTGCAAGATACCCGCGCTTATGTTCATCAGCGAAATGATGATGATAACGCACAACAAGATGCTGATGTCCGAGGAAAGCTGGATATCCGTGCAGCTTGTGCTTGACCTTGTGGTGCTGGTGCTGCTGATATGCGTGTTCCGTCACCTTATGGCAAAGGCTGCCGAACCGGTGCAGTCCGCGGAGGACAGCGCTGTGCACGTTCGGGCGGTGGTAAAGGAGGAAACTCCGGAGGAGCCCGCACCCGAAAATTCAAACGATACCGAAAGGAGCTAACATGAGCTACTACTGCGACAGGTACCCGATAATCGAGAAAAAGACCCTCTCCCGGGACACCTATTCAATCACGATACTAGCACCGGAGGCTGCCAAAGCCGCTCACACCGGTCAGTTTGCAAATATCACCGCGCCGGGATTTACGCTGCGCCGTCCCATTTCCATATGCGAGTTCAGTCGTTCCAAGGGCACTATCCGCTTTGTGTTTGAGGTAAGGGGCAAGGGCACCGAGGCCATTTCAAGGCTCAACCCCGGAGATAACCTGGACGTACTCGGCCCGCTCGGCAACGGCTTCAAGGTACCCGACAGCGCCCGCAGGGTAGTGCTGGTCGGCGGCGGTATCGGAGTTCCTCCGCTGCTGGGTCTTGCTAAGAAGCTCGGCGACCGCGCGACTGCTATCCTGGGCTTCCGGGATTACAGCCGCATAATCCTCGCGGACGAGTTCGAGAAGTACGGCGCGAATACCGCAATATGCACCGACGATGGTTCCGTTGGCTACAACGGAATGGTAACATCTCCGCTGGAGAGCACGCTGAAGAATTCCGGCGCCGACCTGGTGTGCGCATGCGGTCCTATGCCCATGCTTAACGCCATCGCAAAGGTATGCGCGGAAAACAATGTGCCCTGCAAGATCTCCATGGAGCAGAGAATGGGCTGTGGTGTCGGAGCGTGCGTCGTATGTTCCTGCCTGACCGTACGCAACGGTCAGGAGCATTACGCGAGAGTCTGCAAGGACGGCCCCGTATTCGACGCAAAGGAGGTAAAGTTCAATGGCTGATCTGTCCGTTAAGATAGCCGGCGTGGAATTCCCGAACCCGGTCATTGCCGCTTCCGGCACATATGGCAACGGTGAGTGCTTCACCGACCTGTACCCGCTTTCAAGGCTCGGCGGCGTTTCCTGCAAGGGAATGACCATCGAACCTAAGATGGGCAATATACCACCAAGAATAGCTGAAACTCCCTCAGGCATTCTGAATTCCGTGGGTCTCCAGAACATCGGAGTTCATGGATTTATCGAGTATTACCTTCCTACCCTCAAGGAAGAGGGCAACGTGATTATAGCCAACGTAGCCGGCGCAGTCATCGACGATTACATCGCTGCTGCAGAAGCGCTTGATTCCACCGATGTTGACATGATCGAGCTGAATATTTCCTGTCCGAATGTCAAGGCTGGCGGCGCGACATGGGGCGTTACCTGCGAGGGCGCTTCCTCCGTCACAAAGGCGGTAAGGGCGGCGACCAGCAAGCCGCTTATCGTGAAGCTTACTCCGAACGTCACCAACATCACCGAGATAGCAAAGGCAGTGGAAGCCGAGGGTGCTGACAGCATTTCGCTGATAAATACGCTGCTTGGAATGCGCATTGATATCCGCAACAGACGCCCGATACTCCACAACAATGTCGGCGGACTTTCCGGTCCTGCTATATTCCCTGTGGCTGTACGCATGGTATGGCAGTGTCACAATGCGGTAAAGATACCGATAATCGGCATGGGCGGTATCTCCACCTGGGAGGACGCCGTAGAGATGATGCTCGCAGGCGCTTCCGCTATTCAGATGGGCACCGCGATATTCACCGACCCGTGGTCTCCGATAAAGGTCATCGAGGGACTTAACGACTACATGGACAAGAACGGCATAAAGGATCTTTCGGAGATAGTCGGTCAGGTAAAGCCCTGGTGATCTTATGCCGGAAACGACCTGCGTAAATCGCAGTAAATAAGATTGACAGGAGATATCTGATGAAGATAATGGCAGTAGACTACGGTGACAGCCGCACCGGGCTTGCGATGTGCGATAAGAGCGAGATACTCGCTTCTCCGCTGTACACGATAAACATGAAGGACTTCGACCGCTGCGTCGAGATGGTGGCGCAGGCGGCGCAGGAGAACAAGGCGGAGCGCATAGTTGTCGGAAATCCGATAAACATGAACGGCACCGAGGGTCCGCGCTCCGAGAAGTGCAGGCTGTTCGCGGATAAGCTGCGCGGGCTTGTCGGCGTGGACGTCGTAATGTGGGATGAGCGTTCCTCGACGGTCACGGCTATCGGTTTCATGAACGATGTGAACAAGCGCGGCAAGAAGCGCAAGGAAGTGCTTGACTCCGCGGCTGCGGCAGTAATTCTTGACGGCTACCTCGCATGGCGCAAAAATCACCCCGACGCTGACTGATAAATGGGTGAAAATGCTTGACATTCCGGCGCATTAGAGGTAAAATATAATAGGGTGCAGTGTTTGTTCCTGCACCCTTTTTTATTCGTAATTCTGTAACCGAAAGGAAACATAGATATGAGCAACTTCCAGACAGCGAGAATATTCAGTGACAACATGGTGCTCCAGTTCAGCAAGCCGCTGAGCGTATTCGGCACCGGCACAGACGGCACTGTCGTGACAGTCAGCATAACCGGCGCGGAAGCCGCGCAGACCTCCACCATCGTGAAGAACGGCAGATGGCTTGCAACGCTCCCTCCGCAGCCCGCGCAGGACTGCGTTGAGCTTACGGTAACTGACGGCGCGGACACCGTTAAATTCAGCAACGTTGCTGTCGGAGCGGTTTGGCTTGCAGGCGGTCAGAGCAACATGGAGCTGGAACTTCAGAACTGCAATACCGGCAAGGAGAGTCTTGAAAACGACGATACTCCGAACGTGCGCTTCTATTACACGATGAAGAAATCCATCGCGGACGAAAGCTTCTTCGAGAGCGAAAAAAAGATGGGCTGGACGGATTTCTCCAACAAGGAGAGCGCAAAGTGCTGGAGCGCGGTAGGATACTACTTCGCAAAGGAGCTGTCCGAGAAGCTCAACATGACGGTCGGAGTTATCGGCTGCAACTGGGGAGGAACTTCCGCGAGCGCGTGGATAAAGCGCGGGTACGCCGACGGCGAGACCGCAGTATACTTCGACGAGTACGACAAGGCGATAGAGGGAAAATCCGAGCGGCAGCTCCGCCAGGATTACCTGGATTACCAGGCGTACCACGCTGAATGGGAGCGCAAGAGCGCGGAATACTATACGAACACCCCGAATCCCACCTGGGACGGATGTCTTGAGTACTGCGGGGAGAACAAGTACCCCGGCCCGGCTTCACCGCTGAACCCCATGTCACCGGGAGTCCTCCACAAAAGCATGGTAGAGCGTATCGCGCCCTACACCATGACGGGAGTTATCTGGTACCAGGGCGAGAGCGACGACCATCGTCCGGATATGTATTACAAGCTGCTCAACCAGATGATACGCTGCTGGCGCGACGACTGGAACGATGAATTGTTCTTCGTTATCGGTCAGCTGCCCATGCACCGCTGGGAGGCAGACCAGGACATCAAGCACTGGTGTAAGATACGCGAGGCACAGGCAAAGACTGCTCGTGAAACCGCAGGCACGGCGCTTGCCGTACTCATCGACTGCGGCGAGTTCAGTGAGATACATCCCAAGGACAAAAAGACACCGGGACACCGCTTCTGCCTGGCGGCGCTCAATGGATACTATCAGGTGCAGTTCGTTGACGCCGAAGACGGCAAGGATGAGGGCGGATATTCCACTTTCAATCCGGAAGCATATGAAGTCTGCTGGAATACCGACAGCGTTGACGTGTTCGTATCCACCGGGCTTTGTCTGGAGGTAAAGGACGACGCTGAGCAGGTCAGCGGATTTGAGCTGATGGACAGCGACGGCGAGTGGCACAGCGCCACCGCAGTGCTCTCCGACAAAGAACTGTGGAATGCAGGCGAGGGTACGGAGATACTTCACGTCACCGGCGTTGAATATCCCTGCGGCGTGCGTTACCTCTGGACGAACTATACTGATGATATCCCGCTGAGGGACGGCGAGAACGATGTTCCCATGCCGCCGTTCATTCTCACAAAGCCCGGTTATCAGGGCTGATAAAGGAGCATTTTCATGGAAAAGGAAAAGATAGACAGAATAAATCACCTTGCCCGCAAGCACCGTGAGCACGGACTTACCGAAGAGGAAAAGGCAGAGCAGCAGGCACTCCGCGACGAATACCGCGCGGGATTCAAGAAAGGTCTTGCCCAGCACCTTGATAACGTATACTACAAAATGCCGGACGGAAGTCTTGTAAAGGCAATAAAAGGTGAAGTGAAGATACCCGGTGTGAATACGGAGGATAAGAAATGATAGCATTAGTAACCGGCGCAAGCTCCGGAATCGGAAGAGATATAGCGCGTTCCCTGGCTAAGCACGGCATAAACGTTATAATCACCGCGCGCCGCCGCGACCGCCTGGAGGAGCTGAAGTCAGAGCTTGTTGAAAAATACGGCGTGAAGGTGCACATCATCGCCGCGGATATATCCGATACAAGGCAGTGCATAGAGCTTCACGAGCGCGTTAAGAAGTATAACATCGACATTCTCGTGAACAACGCGGGTTTCGGAGTATTCGGCGAATTCACCGACACCGACCTCGGACGCGAACTTGACGAGATAGACGTGAATATCAAGGCGTTCCATACGCTGTTCAAGCTGTTTTTGCAGGATTTCAGAAAGCGCGATTACGGCTTTATACTGAATACCGCAAGCAGCGCGGGATTCTTTCCGGGTCCCTGCTTCTCATCATATTACGCAAGTAAGGCGTATGTGGTAAGAATGACCCAGGCAGTCCATGAGGAGCTTCGTGCGGATCACAGCCATGTCTGCGTTTCAATGCTGTGCCCCGGACCGGTGCAGACCGAGTTCATGGACAAGGCTAGGGTGAATTTCTCAGTGCCGCCTCAGTCCAGCGAGTATGTCGCTGAATACGCGGTGCGCGAGATGTTCGCAGGTACGCTCACCATCGTGCCCTCTCCGATGATGAAGGCGGGGATATACCTGGGCAGAGCGCTTCCGGATTTCATTCTGGCGTACTTCGCAAGAATGATACAGAGCAGACGGGAGCGGCTGTGATATGGCGTCAACTACAGAGATAACGGTGCGCTATGCCGAGACCGACCGCATGGGAGTCACCCATCACGCGGTGTACCCCATATGGTTCGAGATAGCGCGCACGGATTATATCAGGAACGCGGCAATGAGCTATGCCGAAATGGAGCAGCACGGAGTGATGATACCCGTCACCGGGATATCGTGTAAGTATCGGCTGCCAACCGGCTACGACGATACGCTCGTTATAACCACAAAGATCACGCGGTTTTCACCGGCGCGGGTGGAGTTCAGCTACACCGCCGTGAAAAAAGGTGAAACGGATATCCGCTGCGAGGGAACAAGCGCGCATGCGTTCGTGGATTCCAGCACTTTCCGACCGCTCAATCTGAAAAAGGCGATGCCGGAGCTTTATGCAAAGCTTGAAGCCGAGGCTGCAAAGGACATGGCGGACTGACAGACCGCATACGGAGAAAACATGAAGCGATTTATCATACTTGGCGGCGTCGTGCTGCTGGGAGCGGCGGCTGCATTGATGTTCACGCTGTTTCCGCAGCGTCAGCCGGACATCACGGCGTCTGCAGAGATAGACGGCGAGCTGACGTTTACGGAAAAGCCCGCCAGTGAAAAGATATCAGACCGGGTGAGCTTTTCGCTGCCGTCCGGGTTCTATTCGGAGAATATTTCAGTGGAGCTTTCTGCGGACCGCGGGGATATCTACTTCACCACCGACGGCTCAGACCCCACGCCGGAAAGCGGTACGCTGTATACGGCTCCCATAGAGTTTAACGCATCCACCGAGGTCACTGCAAACACGATAAAGGCAGTGAGCGTGACGTCCGACGGCGAGTGCGGCAGTATTTACACCACAAGCTACGTCACCGGGCAGGACGTAAACGAGCGCTTCGGCGATAATACGCTGATATTCGTGCTCAGTACTGACCCATACAATCTGTATGACTACGAGTACGGAATTGCGGTTCCTGGAAAGATCTACGATGATTACGTCAGGGAGCACCCCGGCGAGGAGATACCCTACAACGCTCCGGGCAACTATTACATGAGCGGTAGGGAATGGGAGCGCCCCATATATGTCGAGGTATTCGAGAGCGACGGCGACAAGGTCATCGACCAGGCGGCGGGCGTAAGGCTGTCCGGAGGGTACTCGAGAGTGCCCGACCAGAAGTCGCTGCGGCTCATCGCCCGGAAAAGCTACGACCCGGACAACGGCAAGTTCAAATACGCGTTCTTTGAGGGCGCGCAGACCTCCGACGGAGTTCCGGTGTCGGAATTCGACCGCATAGTTCTGCGCAACGGCGCCAACGACCGCGAATTTGCAGGAGTGCGCGACGAGCTTTCCCAGAAACTCGCGCAGGATTACGGCTACCCGGTGACTCAGCACTGCACTCCGGCGGCGGTGTTCCTTAACGGCGAGTATTACGGCTTCTCCTGGGTACATGAGAATTACAACGAGGATTACCTTGCGACCTATTTCGGCGGCGACAAGGAGAATTACGAAATAGTCAGCAACACCGAGTCCCCGGAGGAGGGGAGCGAACGTGCTCTGGCGGATTACGCAAAGGTCGTTGAATATTACGACAGGGATCTGACGGACGATAAGACGTTCGCGGAATTCTGTGAGCTTGTAGATATCGACAATTTCATGCAGTATTACGCAATGGAAGTGTTTGTCGCGAACAAGGACTGGCCTGGGAACAACTACAAGGCGTTCCGGTATTATCCCGCCGAGGGCGAGGAAGCCACGGGCTTCCGGGACGGAAAGTGGCGGTTCATGTTCTTTGACGTGGAGTACGCCTGGAGCATTTACGGTGAACGTCCGAATCAGAATACCCTGCGCGACCTGCTGAACGGCACTCATATGAGCGGCGAGAGCAAGGCGCTTATCGCGTTGTTGCAGCGCGATGACATGAAGCAGAAGTTCGCCGCAACGATGTCCGATCTGGTTGCGTACGCATTTGAGGAGACTCATATAACCGAAACGCTCGATGAACTTTGCGAAATGAGCGACATTGAGCAGTTCTATGCGCTTGACCATGGCATAACCTCAGACTGGGCGAACCGGGACACATTCGCGGACAGTCGTCAGCAGATACGCGATTTCGCGTCGGTACGCAAAACCTCCGTGTTCAACAATATGTATAAGCTTTTCGAGTGGGAGAGCGATGAGTACAGTGTATCCGTGACATGCTCACAGGGCGCGGTGACGACACTCAGCTCCCAGACGAAAAAGGGCAGGGGGAGCCTGTGGGCTTCCTATAACCGGGAAATAACGGTCCCGCTTTTCACAGAGATCGCGGATGGCTGGGAGTTCCTTGGCTGGGAGATAAATGGTACGACCTACGACCAGACGTCCGTTATGATAACCGCTGAAATGGCGGACGAAAACGGCAGGGTGTCCGCGAAGCTCCTCACACAGAGAAAGCAGGAGGACGGACTTCCGCTGCAGATAAAGACTATCTGCACCGAGCCGAAAGCCGGGTACATAGTTCTGTATAATCCGAACAGCGAGGCGATATCCACCGCCGGGCTGTACCTCACGGACAAGCCGGAGGACACCCAGCGCTGGGCGATACCCGCGGAAACAGTTCCGGCGGGAGGCACGCTGCTGATAGTCACCGATAACAATAAAACTCAGCAGGCGCTTCACCAGCTCCAGTCGAATTTCAGCCTGAAGAAGGGCGAAACGCTGATACTGACCGACAGCAGCGGCACGACACTTGCGAGCGTACCGGTACCGGATATAGCTGACGGCTATGTTTATTCGCTCCAGGATTACGGCGAATACCGCGTGGTATCCGCAGAGTGAAAGGAAATGTTATGAACGAGAAGAAACGCGAGCGCCTGATGAAGATATTCCGGGTAGTCGCACTTGTCATGGCGGTTATCATGGTGATCGGCATAATTTTTCAGGGCTTCTTATACTGATCCGACAGAGAAAGGAAAAACATGGGATTATTTTATAACAACAATGTCGCCGGCTCTGGTGTAGCAAAGCACGGCAAGCAGAAAAAGCCGTTCTTCCGTTTCTGGGAGATATTCATGAACAAGTTCTGGGTTTTTATCCAGATAAACTTCATCTATCTGGTTTTCTGCATTCCGATAGTTACCTTCGGTCCGGCAACTGCGGCAATGACGACGCTCATGCGTAATATCTACCTTGAAAGGCCGCAGTTCATCTTCCATGATTTCTGGCAGGCGTTCAAAAAGAATTTCTGGCAGTCCCTGGGTATAGGCGTATTTGACGTGTGGTGCATCGCGCTGGGATTTTTCAGCTTCCTGTTCTTCAGCTCCAACATGGATAACCCCGACCAGCCATACTGGCTTTATTACGCGCTTGTCATGGCGGCTGAGATAATCGTGCTTATGATGAATTTCTACATCTTCCCGCAGATCGCGGCGCTCAACCTCAAAATGCCGCAGATACTCAAGAATTCACTGATACTTGCATTCGTGAACATAAAGGGAAACCTCATCACGCTGGCGTTCTTCCTGATTTATCTGGCTTTGCTTGGTCTGTTCACAATCCCAATGCTCATCATGCTGCCGATACTGCCGCTGGCATGGCTGTCGTTCCTGTCGGTGTTCAACTGCTATCCCGCTATCCAGAAGTTCATAATCAACCCGTTCTACGAGCAGCAGGGACTCCGTAATCCGGAGCTTCCAGAGGAGGACGAAGATGAGGATGAGGATGTTATCTTTGAGGATCGCGGCGGCGAGGAAGCTCCTATGGTAATCAAGAAGCAGGATAAGGGCGGAAAGGTCATAAAGTAAATGAGTAAGAAAAACAAAAACAAGAAGCACGGGGAGTTCATATTCTTCGTGCCGGACCAGGGCGAAGGTGCCGCAAAGGGCGTTGTCATCGCGCTGAAAGTCCTAATGCTGATAATCACGACAATATGCTGCCTGGTGTTCGGGATCTTCGGTCCGATTGTAGTCTGGACGAGCGGCATAACCGACGGCGCGGACGCAAATCCCGCGATACTCACCTGGCTGATAAGCTCCTGCATTTACATCGTCGGGACGTTCGTTATCATGCTGGGTCATTCGAAGATCGCGTCGGTAATTGATATCATCGCGATGGCGGGAATGCTGGTGACTTACTATCTGTTCGTCACGAACGCCGCCGACCCGGAACTTTCCGTAGGACCTACTCAGCTTTATATGCCGAGCATATCGCTGACAGTCCTGGCGATAGTCATTGCACTGCTCATCAATATACCCAAGTGGCTTGAAAAGCAGGCAGTCAAGGAGCGCCAGAAAGCTCCGTCGATACTGCTTGACGATGACAACGATAAATAAAATAAATTGCGGCGTCAAAAAGGCGCAGCATTTTTCTTATGATAAAAACAGATCCCGCCTTTCAGAGAAAGGCGGGATTTAATATTATGTGTAAGTAAATTACATCTCGACCTTGAGACCCTCAGCGCTTCTTACTGTATAGTCCTTAGCGGAGCAGGTCGCTGTTACCTTGATGGTATCGCCGGAGCGTAAAGCCTTTACAGTCAGCAATACGTTGCTGTCAGC
>CAKSHT010000080.1 GCA_934457235.1 uncultured Oscillospiraceae bacterium | reverse complement strand
GGCGTATACTCCGCTGCTTATCATTGGTATCGCCGCTGTACACAGTGCTGTAAGAACTGCGCAGGCTCTGCGTGCTATTCCTTTCGTTTTGATTTTCCCCATGATAATTCCCTCTTGATTTTCGTCATTATCCGCCGCATATACGGCATTGCTCCTTATTATTATACAACATCACGCCATATTCTGTCAAGCACCATATAATGTTAATCCGGCGTTTTCAGATGATTTTCACTATATATGACGGAAAATCTCCGGGGCGGTCGCACCCCGGAGTCTTGGTCAGCGGCAGACTGTGGTTATCGTACTGCCAGTCTTTTTCTTATGGACGTATATCTGTCTGTCCTTGAAGTATTCCTGTATCTCCGCAACGTGCGTTACAATGCCTACCATGCGGTTCTGCGCGCGGAGCTTCTCAATTACCTCAAACGCAAGGCTGAACGTGTCGGAATCCAGTGAACTGAAGCCCTCGTCAATGAAGAGCATATCCGAGCGGCGCCCTGCTCCCTGCCGCAAGGTGTAGTCCGAAAGACCGGTCGCCAGCGCAAAGCTCGCCAGGAAACGTTCTCCGCCGGAGAGCGTAGCGACGTCGCGGCGTGCCTCGCTGCCGGAATTATAGTCGATTATGTCGATATCAAGTCCCTCCACGGCGTTTGCGCGGACGTTCTGCGTACGCAGTGCGAAGCGGTATCTTCCGCCGGACATCACGCATAGACGCTGATTGGCTTCCTCCAGTACTCCGCGGAACATGCGCATCTGTATGAACGCTTCAAACGAGATACGCTCCTCGCCGCTGCCATTAATCACACGGTTCAGTTCCCGGAGTGTCTGTTGACGGGAAGCTATGCTGCGGCTTTCCTCAAAGCGTTTTTTTATCTCATCAAGCGTATGTTCAAGCCCGGAAATTTCGGTACTGGACTTCGCAAGCTCCTCCTGCTTGTATTTCTGTTCGGCGGAAAGGCGCTGTTCAGTTTCTGCGAACTGTTCAAGCGGCTGTGGTTCTGTGTTCTCCGGCAGGCGCTTTTCGCATTCCGAGAGCCTTGTGCGGGCTTCCGTAACGGCTTCGCTGTAGGTCTGGATATCATGTTCAAGCGCCGAAAGCTCTTCGCGGGTGACGATGTATTTTTTCAGCGCCTCCGGGTCTGCAAAGCCACAGCGAGTAAGTTCCCGGACGAGGGTGCCGTCAGCTTCGGCAAGTTCCGCAGAATATTCTGAGAGCGCCGCAGTAAGCTCAGATACGCTTGTGACGGCGGCAGCGGCGGATTTCTCAGCGTCGGCGAGACATTTGTTGGCTTCGTTCTGGAGGTCAGTTACGTGCTTTATCAGAGCCTTTTTCGCGGATATTTCTTCGGCGAGCATTTCCGGCGTTCTTCCCTCAAGCCCGGACTGCTTTTCGTCAGCGGCGGCTTTCAGTGCGGAGTATTCGCTGTTCAGCCGGGACAACTCTGCTGTTAGAAGTTCCTTTTTGTCAGCCAGGGAAGCGATGTTCTGCTCCTGCTTTTCAAGTCTGCGGCGCAGTTCCGGCAGGTTCTTTTCGGCGTCGGAGCAGCGTTCCAGGGCGGCTTGTTTTTCAACCGTTGTGCTGCGGAGGGCTTCAAGGTGCGTGTTTACTGCTTCCGCAGCAGATTTTTCCGGCATATCTTCGCCCATTATTACTGCAAACTCCCGGAAGGTGCTGGTGTTCTGGGAACTCAGGAAGCCGGATATTTCCGCGAGCTTTTTCTCGGCGGAGGATCTTTCAGTCCGGAGTTTCCCGGCGGTCTCTTCCGCGCTGTCAAGCTGCTCGGTGGTGGGTATATCGTCAGTCCACTCCGCTGGGCAGGGGTGTTCCGTGGAACCGCAGACCGGGCAGGGAACGCCGGTTTTCAGCTTCCGCGCGATACGTGCGGCTTCCGCTGCATAATATCGGTTATGGAGCTGCGCGTTTTCAAGCTCCGCTCTGTCGCAGGCTTCCGCAGATTTTTCGCATTCTGCGGCGGCACGGTCGTGCTTCCTTTGCAGCTGCGCAAGCTTTTCAAGCTCGGCTGAGAGTGCTTCGGCGCGGGCTATCTTCTCTGTAAGCTCGTTGAATTCCGCCAGCGCTCCGGCGTAGCCTGCGGCAAGAATACCAGCGGCGCTAATTTCGTCTGTAAGCTTTTTCCTGTCCTTTTCGCAAAGCTCCGCGGAGGCCGCATTTTTAGTGAGCTCATGCTGTTTGGTTTCGATCTGCTTCTGGGTTTCGCGGCAGCGCTCCAGTGCCCGGACGGCTTCCTCGCATTTTATCAGCAGCGCTTCAAGCGTCGGCAGCTCTCCGATTGCTTTTTCACGTTCCGGAGTAAGTGCATGGGCTTCGGTGCGCTTTTGCTGAGCGGCGGTGAGAGTGTCCTGCGCCTGCTTTTCCTGCGTTTTTGCGGAGTTCAGCCGCGTCTGCGCAGCCGAGAGTTTTTCGGCGGAGCTTGCCTGCTTATCAAGCGCGGGCTTCGCTTCCAGAGCAAGCTTCTGGCGTTTCAGAAGCGCTTCCTTTTCGGAGAATTCCTGCTTTCTTTCGTCAAGGGATTGTTTCCCGGAGAGTGCTTTTTTCCATTCGGATATCGCGGAATTTGCTTTTTCGGCGGCGCTTTTCAGTGAGTTGTTCTGGAGCAGCTCCTGTGAGATGCGCTCGCATTCCGCAGCGGCTTCCTGCTTACGGCCGCGGCTGGAGTTCAGCATTTCTTCAAGCTGCGGGATATACTCCTCTGCGCTTGAAATACTGTGCGGCGCTCCGTCCGATGGAAAGTAGCGCTCCAGCAACAGCCCGTATGCGGTGTTGACTGAGGAAAGTTCGTCGTCGGTGGTTTTCTGCCACTTCTGGACTATCTTTGCATAGCTTTCGTACAGCTGAGTTCCGAATATACGACGGAGCGTGTCGCGGCGTGTGCGGCTGTCGGCGGTGAGAAACTTGTCGAACTCGCCCTGCGGAAGTACGGAGACCCGCAGGAACGCGTCCCGGTCAAATCCGGTGAGCTGCGACACCATGTCGGTGACCTTCCGTGAGCCTTTGACCAGTACAGCGCCGTTTTCGTCCATCAGCCGCACGCTGTCCGTGGGGACGGACGTGGAGGAAGCGCCGGGCTTTTTCAGCTCCGCAGTGTCGCGGTGGACGGTGTATTCCCTGCCGTCCGAAGCTGTGAATGTCAACTCGGCAAAGCTCTTGGCCTTTTTCCCGGCGTCCTGGTTGCGGAGGGTTGCGCCGTCCTTGCGGAGGGTACCGCTTCCGCCGCCGTACAGCGCGAAGCATATCGCGTCAAATATCGTAGTCTTTCCGGCGCCGGTGTCTCCGCCGATCAGAAACACCTGCCCGCTGAATTGCGTGAAGTCTATCGTTTCCTGCCCGGAATACGGTCCGAATGCAGACATTACAAGCTTTTTCACCATCATGGCTTATTCCTCTTCTCCAAGCTGCGGAGCAGCTGCTTCAAGCTCGGAAGTAGTTCCGTTGCCGAAAGCTTCCTCCGTGCGGCGAAAAATATACTCGGCGCTGCGCAGGATATCCTCGGCGATATCCGTGTGCGTAACTGCCTTGTAGAAGCTCCGGAAATCCTCGCAGAAATCCTCGCCGTCGCCGCCGGTTTCCTCCTCGGAATTGTCCGCGGCGTGGTTTTCGTGGGTAAGGCTCAGCATGTTCGGGAATTTCGTGCGGAGCTGCGCGGCAACGCCTTCCACTCCGTCCGCTTCGCTGACCTTTATGTAGCAGTAGTCGTTGGTCATGGGATATTTGTCGGACATCAGGTCAACGAATGCGTCCTCCATTACCCGGAATCCATGGAGCGGCTGTATTTCGATATTCTGAACGGAAAAAGCACCGTCCGGCTGTATATCAACGATATCGCAGTACTTCTTAGGCTGCTTTGCCTCGCTGCCGGAATAGCACACCGGGGAGCCGCAGTAACGTACGCGCTCTCCCTTGTTCTGCGGAGTGTGGATATGTCCGAGGCAGGTGTAGGCAAAGCCGTCGAATACGCAGCGGTCGGCGCTCTCGGAGCCGCCGGCGATGCCCATTTCAACGGTCTGGTGCGCGGCAATGATACAGGGGCGCTCACCGGGCAGCCCGGCGTGACGTAATATAGTTGATATCGCCGATGTCATGTCCGGGATATCCTCGTCGGGATACGCTCCACGGACATCGGACAGGGAAACGAACGGCAGTAATGCCACGTCGAATTCACCAAGGTGTTCGATACGCACCGGGTCCTGCGCTGAAAACGGTCTTGAAATGTATACGCCCAGCTGGGACAGAAGCTCTTCGTTTGACGCCACGCGGCGGGCGCTGTCGTGGTTTCCGCTTATCACGAAAACTTTCATGCCGAGTTTTACAGCGGTGCTGAGCAGCTTTCCGAAAACTTCCTCGGCTTCCGCTGACGGGAGCGTCTTGTCATAGATATCCCCGGCAATGATGAGTGCGTCCGGTGCCTTTTCCTCTGCCGCTTCGCGGTATATCCTGCCGAGTATCTCGTCAAACAGCGCGTGCTCTATATCTGCGGAAATATCCGTTTCGCACAGTCGCTTGCCGATATGCAGGTCGCTGATGTGCATGAATCTCATATAATACCTCCGTTTGCAGAACTCCCCCGCATATAAACGCAGGGGAGATGGTTATTTACTTACAGCTTTTGGCCGTTGCAACAAGCTTCTTGATGTATTCGGGATATTCCCAGGTGAGGGTATTGCGGTGGAGCATGCCGAAAGTTTCGGTTCCATATCCGTATGCGTTGTTGTCCCACAGAAATACCGGGATTCCGTTGTCGCCGAATACCTTCGGGAAATATCCTGCCCAGTTCATTCGCTGTGAAAGGTTGTTTTTGTTTACGGTTCCGCATTCGCCGATTATAACGCCGACGCCCTTGCTGATGAAGCGATCATGCAGCGTTCCGGAAAGCCACTTAAGCTCGTTGGTGCTGTTGTCGCTCTTGGGGTCGAATGTTGTGGTGCCGTTTTCGTTCATCGCGAAATCATACGGGGAATAAGCATGAATTGAAACTATAAGGCTCTTGTCGTCCGGAACTGTGAACCCGTCAAGTCCGGAGGCGCTTGCGGCGTAGGTAGGTATCATCAGCGCACGGTACTTGTTATTTCCGCCTGCGGCGCGCACTGCCTTTACAAATGCCGCGTTAAGCTCGTTGATGGCGCTTCTGCCTTCGGAGTTGCCGCCGTTCCATTCGTAGTTGGTGTTTCTCCAGCGCGGCTCGTTCAAGCCTTCAAATATCAGGCGCTCACCGTAGCTTTCGAAACGGTTTGCTATCTGTGTCCAGAGAGTTTTCATTTTCTTCTTGGCGCTTGCGAGGTTGTCCTTGTAGGGATCGTACCAGTTTTCGTGGTGCGCGTTGAGGATAACATACATTCCCTCGTCATACGCGTAATCGACTACTTCCTGCACGCGCTCGAACCACTCTTCGTCAACGTTAAGATCGTTGTCTGCGTGATTGTACCAGGTCGTGGGTATTCTCACTGCGTCGAAGCCGGCTTCCTTGACCTTGAGGATAAGCTCCCTGGTGGTCACGGGGTTGCCCCAGCTTGTTTCGCTGTTCAGACCATATCCGCTGGTGGCATCCAGTGAGTTGCCGAGGTTCCAGCCGATGGTTATTTCGCTGCAAAGCTTTACGGGGTCAACAGCCGAGGTAAGTACATCGCTCGTGCTGGTGCCTGCGTCCTGTCCTTTGACATACTTGTCAAATATTTTTTCTGCATCAGATATGTTTGATCCGGCGAGGATAGTGAGTGCCGTAACTGCGGCGGTGATTTTGCTTATTAATCCCATGGTGTCTCCTTAAAATGTTTATGCTGCGCTGTCTGCTGTTCCTGTGGATTCTGCCGTACTGGCGGAGGCGAAGTAATCCACTCCGGTTATCATATCGGCACCGTTCATCATTCCCTCAACAAGAAGCGTGTATCTTGGGATCTTGTTATATCTGTCGAACAGACCGAATGTCTCGCCGCTCATGAAAGAGCCGTTATCCCACCAGAAGCAGGGTATTCCGATTTTCTTGAAGGTGCTGAAATAGTACTCAGCCCACGCTGCGCGGTATTCCTCGTTCTGACGGTTCATCGCGCCGCACTCGCCGATGATGACTGCCTGCCCCTTACTGATGAAAAGTCTGTTGAGGACTTCCGCCAGGGTGTCTATCTCGTTGGTGCAGTTGGATTTTGTGGCTACCCACTTGTCGCTTCCGGGGTTCTGCAAAGCGAAGCTGTAGGGAATGTATGCGTGAACGGAAACTATCAGTCGGTCGTCGTCCGGAAGCTCCAGGGCTGCAAGCGCGCTCTCGCTGGAGTTTGCGGCATACGGGCACACCATAAGAAAGCGGTACTCGTTATTTCCGCCGGTGGCTCTCACGGCTTCCACGAACGCCCTGTTCAGATGGTTCACGACCGTCCTGCCCTCGTCGTTTCCGCCGTTCCATTCGAACTGGGTGTTCTTCCAGCGCGGCTCGTTCATTCCCTCAAATATAAGGTGCTGGTCGTAGCCCTTGAATGCTTCTGCGATCTGCGTCCAGCAGGTCTGGAGCTTTGCGGTGATCTCCTCTTCCTTGTCGGCATAGGGCTGGTACCATTCCTCGTGGTGCATGTTGAGGATAACGTACATATCAAGGTCGTATGCGTAATCGACGATCTCTTTTACACGCGCCATCCACTCGGCGTTTATCACGTTGTTTTCGTCCATCTGCTTCTCCCAGGTCGTGGGGATACGCACTGCATTGAAGCCTGCGTCCTTTACGCCTTGCATCAGTTCCTGAGTCGTTTGGGGATTTCCCCAGCTAGTTTCCTGGGAAAGCCCGCTGCCGCCGGTTGCGTCCAGCGTATTGCCGAGACTCCAGCCGATGCGTATATCTGCCGTCAGCTCCATTGCGGTGATATCCTGATTGAACTCGTCGGATTTCTCCGGCGCTCCGTTTTCGCCTGCGGATACGTTTTCCGTTTCCTCGGATACAGTGTTGCTTTCGGAGTTATCTTCCTTTGAGCAGCCGACTGCCGTTACGCAGAACATCGCAGCAAGAACTGCGGCTATCATCTTCCTGAATTTCATAAAAATACTCCTTGCCGGGGCTTCCGCCCCAAAATAAAGCCTACCTTGATATTATATATTATTTGCGGGCAATCGTCAAGGGGATTTGCAAAACATGTAACGGACAGGGCGTTTACATAAAAAACGGCTGACCTTAAAGGTCAGCCGTCAGGCTGCCGAGAAAGGCACAAAGCCTAGCCGAACAGCCGCTTCCTAGCATCTGCACCTTTCTCGGCAGCCTGGAAGGTACTTTTCGATAAACTCCCAATCGACATTTATCGGCAGCCGTAATTATCAATAAATGTCCTTTTTATTCTTGACATGCCGCCGTATCAGTGTGAAGATTATCAGTCCCAGGCAGAGCAGCAGGAACACCGGGACTATCCAGCGGTTCGGGGTTTCCGTTTCTGCGGATTTCATCTCAGTCCACAGGGTCTGCATCTGGAGGTTAGCTTCGTCTGAGAGGTTCACGAAGATCGTCGTGTTGGCGTCAAGGTAGTCGTTGCCAGGGTATGATACGGGATTTGTCCGGGTCTCCTCGTCCAGCATTTCAAATGCGACGCTGTGCGGAGTGGAGTAGCAGATGTAGTCGATGTTCGCATAGGCTATATCTGGCTCGCACATGAAGTTTATATACATCTCGGCGGCTTCCTTCTGCTTTGCGCCGACCGGAATGCACATGGCGTCCACGAACAGATTCGTTCCGCTTTTGGGTACGACGAAATCCAGGTCCTCGTTCTCGTCCAGTATCGTCAGCGCGTCGCCGGCGTAATAAGGAGCGATCCACGCGTCGTTCGCCGCCATCTTGTCGAAGATCTCGTCCATGACGTACGCCTGGACAACGCTCTTCTGTTCTTTCAGCTTATTTGCGGCGGCGGTCAGTTCCACGGGATCCTCGGTGTTGAGGGAATACCCCATCATTATCTCGGCTATCGCAAAGGCATCGCGGGGGTTATCGAACATCAGTATCTGGTCGGCGTAATCCGGATTCCACAGGATATCCCAGTCGATGTCCTCCCTGGGAATGTCGATCATCGTGGTGTTGTAGATAAGCCCGACGGTTCCCCATGTGTAGGGCACGGAATACGCATTATCCGGGTCGTACGCGGGATCGACGAACGTCGGCATGATATACTTGAAGTTCGGGATATTGTCCATATCCAGCGGCTGTAGCATGTCCTCCTTTATCATCTTGGAGATCATGTAATCCGACGGGATTATGACGTCATAGTACGCTCCGCCGCCCTTGAGCTTCGCATAAAGCTCTTCGTTGGTGGCGTAGTTCGTGTAGTTCACCTTGATTCCGGTGAGCTTGGTGAATTCTGCGTTGACATTGAGAGTACCCTCGTCTGCGCCGGTGGAGATGTATTCGCCCCAGTTATAGACGTTTATCGATATGTCCTGTCCCTTGAAACGGGTGTAGTAGTCCATATCCTCGACGGTAAGTGTCTGCGCTTCGCTTTCTTCGGATTCAGCGGTGGCGTCTGAAGTACCCTCCGACGGAGCGCCGCCTGTGCAGCCAGCAAGGGAGAGCGCACATAATACGGCGCACAGGGGTCTGATGTATTTCTTCATTATTCGTCGCCCCCGTTCGCACGGAGTTTCTGCTCCTGCTTGGTTTCAATTATGTGCTTTACCACCAGTACGATGACCACTACCATGAAGATTATCGTGGACAGCGCGTTTATCTCCGGGGAGATCTTGCGGCGGGTCATGGAGTAGATCGTGATAGGAAGCGTCTGCGAGGTGGAGCCGCTGGTGAAGTAGCTGATAACGAAATCGTCCAGCGAGAACGTGAACGACATCAGAAATCCGCTGACAACGCCGGGCATTATCTCCGGGAGAATTACCTTGCGCAGGGCGGTGAACGGACCGCAGCCGAGGTCCTGCGCGGCTTCAAACAGGTTTGGGTCCATCTGGCGGAATTTCGGCATTACGTTAAGGATAACGTATGGCACGTCAAACGTGATATGCGCGATAACTAGCGTGACAAATCCGAATTCAAGATTCATTCTTGCGGCGAAGAACACGAACAGCAGCATGAGTGAAACACCGGTGACGATTTCGGGGTTTACGATAGGCATGTTGGTGATGTTCATGACGATGGCTTTCGGTACCTTACGCATCGCGTTGATTCCGATAGCAGCCAGCGTGCCTAGAACTGTCGCAGCTATGCTTGCTATGACGGCGATGATTATTGTGTTCATCAGCGAGGAGATTATGACCTCGTTGCGGAACAGCTTGGCGTACCATTCAAGGGTGAATCCGCTGAACACCGAGCGGCTTTTCGTTTCGTTGAACGAGAACACGATAAGCACGAATATCGGCACATAGAGGAACATTAGCACAAGCGCCATGTAGATTTTGGATAGAGTTTTCATTTATTGCACCTCCGCTCAAATAAGCACCTGATCGTCCGGGTTGAACTGGTTCATTATCGTCATTATCACGAGTATAATTACCATGAGGACGAGTGAAATTCCCGCGCCGAGGTGCGGATTATAGGCGTTGCCGAGGAACTGCATTTCGATAAGGTCGCCTATCATAAGCTCCGTTCCGCCGCCGAGCATTTTTGAAATTACAAAGGTGCTGACGCACGGGATGAACACCATGGTAATGCCGGTGCTTATTCCCGGCAGGCTAAGCGGCAGAATAACCTTGGTGAAAACCTGAAACGGATTTCCGCCCAAGTCCTGTGCCGCCTGAACAAGGGAATAATCCATCTTCATAAGCACGGTATAAAGGGGCACAATCATAAACGGCAGATAGTCATACACCATGCCGAGCACCACCGCGCCCTGAGTGTTTATCATGTGGACAGGTCCCAAGCCCATAAGCGCGAGCAGCTTATTGATAAGTCCGTTATCCTCCAAAATGGTCATCCATGCGTAGGTGCGAAGCAGAAAGTTCATCCACATGGGCAGCATAATAAGCATAAACATGGTTCTTCTTATATTACTTGTTTTCCGCGCCATTATGTATGCGAAGGGATAGCCGAGCACCAGACATATTATCGTTGCCACAAGGGAAAGATAAAGGCTTTTTACGGTTACGGGAATATAGTTTTTTACTCTGATTATATTTTGCAGAGTGAATTCTCCGCCGGAGGTGGTAAACGCAAAATACACCACCATAATCAGCGGAACGACAATAAATATTGTCATAAAGAGTGTATACGGAAACGCAGGATAACGGGACTTCATCATTTTTCTTCTGCCTCCGCCATCTTGTGCATTATGTGAATATCATACGGAATTACGGAAAGACCCACTTCCCTACCCGGTTCCTCGTAAAGGGTGGAATGTATTTTCCAGCGGTAGCCGAGCTTATCC
>CAKSHT010000079.1 GCA_934457235.1 uncultured Oscillospiraceae bacterium | reverse complement strand
GCACATAAGCAATTTGTTATTGATACAATTGCGCTTGTTCCTGAAGGCGGAAATTATAAGGATCTGCCACCGGGATGGGGTGAGAGTCGCAAATTCCATATGGCGTGGACAAGATTGAACGGAAATGCTCCGTCAAGAACAGTGGATACAGGTCATCGTAATATTTTCCATTATGAGTTAAATAGAATTCCTACCGTCAGAGAAGACGCACGGATTCAGTCGTTTCCAGATGACTTTGTGTTTACGGGAACTAAAACGCAACAAAGCCGTCAGGTTGGCAATGCTGTTCCCCCGTTGCTTGGATATGCGTTAGGCAAGGCTCTTGCTGAGATTATTGAATGTCCGGAAGGCGGAGATGGTGCAACAAAGCTGAAATCCATTGACTTGTTTGCCGGATGTGGCGGCTTGATGGATGGCTTTGAGCAAACAGGTTTATTTGACACTCTTGCAGCTGTAGAGTGGGAAAAAATGCCGTGTTTGAATTTGGAAAAGCGTCTGTCAGATAAATGGGGATATGCTGATGCAAAGAGTCGCGTCCTTCGGTTTGATATTCAAAGAACCGAAGAACTGTTTGAGGGTTGGGATGACGCGGAATACGGTAGTTCTGATGGGCTTGATTCGCTTGTCTTGCCTGCGGGCGGAATTGATGTGATTATCGGTGGTCCTCCCTGTCAGGCATATTCCATAGCGGGAAGGGTTCGTGATGAAAACGGAATGCGTAACGACTATCGCAACTATCTCTTTGAGAGCTATTTGAAAGTCGTAAGCCGTTACAAGCCTAAAGCATTCGTGTTCGAGAACGTTCCGGGAATACTGAGCGCAAAGCCTGGAGACAGACCGATTATCGAAATCATTCAGGAAAGCTTCTTGAAGTGCGGCTATTATGTGTTGCCAAATCTTAAAGACGCAATTATTGATTTTACTGAATACGGAGTTCCTCAAAATCGAAGCCGAATCATTATTTTTGGACTCAGAATCGATGCGTTCGGCGAAGAGGTGTGCAAGGAGGCTGTTGATCGCTTTTATAAGTTTGTACTTCCGAAGCACAAAGTAAAAAGGAAGATGACCGTCCGAGAGGCAATTGGCGATTTGCCCAAACTCCGTCCTCTGAAAGAAGATCAAAAGTATGAGGGCAAAAGGATATCGCACAGTTTGCCAGAGCCGTTTGTTCAGAATCATATTGCACGGTGGCAAAGCAAGCGAGACATGGATATCTTCCGCCTTTTGATTGATGATATTGATTCTGGACGTAACGAGTATGTTTCCACAGAAACTCTTAAAAGGCTATATACGGAGCGGACTGGGAAAACATCGAATGTTCATAAGTACCATGTTATTCGGTGGGATGAACCGAGCAACCTGATACCGGCTCATTTGTTCAAAGACGGATTGAGGCACATTCATCCCGATATACAGCAGCTGAGAACCATTACAGTCCGTGAGGCTGCGCGGCTTCAGACATTCGATGATGATTATGTTTTTTATGGGAGCAATGTTGACACTTACAAGATGATTGGGAATGCTGTTCCTCCCAGGTTCTCAAGGTGCCTTGCATTGGCCGTTTATGAAATGCTCTCGGATTTAATGAATACAGGAGGCGATAGATAATGCCATATACTACAAGAGATGCAACAAGAACCCTATTCGGCTATCTGGGACTAAACGAAACGGAAGTTGAGTTTATTCCTGAAACAAGCAACAGAGCTTTTATTTTCAATCTTCCTAACGAAGATAGATGCGTTATCTTCATTTACCCAATCAGCCGTAAAGTTGATAATACTAAAAACTTCTTTGATACGCGTGATAGCGGTGCCCGTGAAAGAGGCGTGGCTTGGAATTACGCGTTGGAAAACGGATTGAAATACTTCTGCATAGCTGTGCATGACCAGTTTGAAAGGTACGCCGATTATGCGTTTAGCCTGGAATGCAATGAACAGCGGATTGCCCAGGTGGCGGGAACGGTAGATGGCAGAAGAAATGGTAGTGGTACACAAGTAGTAATACCAAGCGATTTTATACCAAGTAAGCCATTTGAACGCATACTGACTCGCTTTGGTTTCTATATTGGCGTTGCTCATAAAGACTTCCTTGTGAATTATCTGGAGTCATATGATAATCGTCCTTATATGGAACAAGACACGCCCGTTGATATTCCCGATGACGAAGAGAATATCCCTACAGACGGTGCAGACAACATCCTCCTTTATGGCGTTCCCGGTTGCGGCAAGAGCTACACCATAAAAACCGAATACTGCGATGACGACGACCACATGGAAAGAGCCGTATTCCATCCGGATTATACATACTCTGATTTTGTCGGTCAGATTCTGCCCAGAGTTGATGAAGGTCACATCGAATACCGTTTTGAGCCGGGTCCCTTTACCCGTATTCTCAAGAAGGCTGTCGAAACACCGGATGAAAGCTTTTATCTCGTGGTTGAGGAAATCAACCGCGGCAATGCTCCCGCTATTTTCGGCGACATATTTCAGCTTCTTGACAGAGATGAAAGCGGCTGCAGTGAGTACGGCGTCAGCAATGAGAACATCTCAAATTATGTCTATGGCGATGCAACTACAAAGATAAAGATACCCGGAAACCTCTTTGTGCTTGCTACAATGAACACGTCTGACCAGAATGTTTTTACGCTCGATACGGCTTTTAAGCGTCGTTGGACGATGAGAATGATCGAAAACAACATCGATGCGTGTGAATATGCCGATCATCAGATCTGTGCCTGGGGTATAACATGGGGTACGTTCGCCAGGACGATCAATCAGAAAATTATAGAACTCGGCGAGAACAATCTCAGCAATGAGGATAACCGCCTCGGCGCATATTTTGTCCGTGAAGCGGATCTGAACGACGCGGAGCGTTTCGGAGAAAAGATACTCATGTATCTGTGGAACGACGCTTTCAAATTCGATCATGACAAGGTGTTCAAAGCAGAATACCGTACCCTCGATGAGCTGATTGCCGGCTTTGTCCGTGTCGGCTTTGCAGTCTTCAGTGATGATATCGTTTTTGAAACCATAGCAGAAGAAACCGATGACATCGTTGAGACGGACAACCCCACAGCGGAACAGTACCTGGAAGGGAAAAATCCCGAACTGGTGGCTGCATACCGTACACTGTTCGAGGCCGTTAAGGAACGCATTCCTAATGCTTATGACGGGAGCGTCGGTTCTTTGAATTATGCAGCATGGCGCGCAAATGATATCCGTAAAGCAAGTTTTGCCGATATTAGAATTCAAAGGAATAAAATACTCATTCAGACTGAGATTCCAACTGATGAAGGCTTGATGGGTATCGGACGGCAATTGACTATGGACAACCACCATAATCATTATTTCCAAATCGAATTTACCGGTGAGATAACAGAACAGATCATATCTGCGTTGGTAGATGCGTACAATCAGCTTAAAGTACAGTAAGGATTGAGCCTATGTTAAAAGATTGCTGCTCGGTCTGTAACTTTGCGGATGACGGGTTCATAGGCATTCAGTTCCAGGACGGCCTGCCTCATGTATCATTTCCGAGAGGCTATACCATCTCCGATGATGATGACGCAGTCAGAAAAGACATCCTGGGACTTATAACCGTTTTGCAAAGGTTCAGTAACCAGCGTGAAGGTCAAAACAGAATAGGTGACGGCGAGGATCAGACGGCTTTTCCGATCCTCTCGTATCAGTATGTCATAAAGGACTTCATTGCTCATGGCTACTATACGGAACACGAGGTCGAGCATCGTCTGAATGACCATGGAAAAATCAACTGGAAGCGCACGATTCAGCAGGTTCAGCCTCAAGTGGATAACGGGAATGTTGTCTATCTGAACTTCATAACCAAACGGAGTATCAACAAGGCGAATATTCTGACAAGGATACATGAGTTCTGTGTATACGAGAGTTTTTCAAAACTGGGGTGGCTGTACCTCTCCACCGCATATCTGCCGAAGAAACCTTCTCTTCGCTTCAGCAAGAAAATGTTTCTTTCAACCCTCAACGATGCGCTCAAAAACACTTTCAACAGCGACAAGAAGCTTCTGTTCTCAAGCATGATTGACATAGTCAACTGTGTGGAGGAACAGGCGGATTTGAAAGATTTCCAGTTCGGTGTGTCACGCTTTGAATATGTGTGGGAGAACCTCATTGACTATGTTTTCGGTGAGAGTAACAAGGACATCTATTTCCCTCATGCAAAATGGCACATCATTGCCGGCGACCGGACAGAAAGCAGCGCACTGGAGCCGGATACGGTTATGAAACACGACGGAAAGTTCTATATCCTGGACGCCAAATACTACAAATTCGGCATTACGGGACTTTCAGCACATCTGCCCGCGACGTCGTCCATTCAGAAACAGATTACATACGGTGACTATATCGCAGCAAGGCATTTTGCAGAGAGCGGCGATATTTACAATGCTTTCGTTATGCCTCACGCCGCCCGCGAGGGCGATGAGCCGCTGAAGTTCGTCAGCGTGGGAACTGCGGACTGGATTGAATATTCACCTGAAACTGAAAACTATAACTATGTACTCGGCATCCTGCTTGATACGAAACATATAATGCAGACCTACACCCGGCGCAACGGAAGAGAGATTTTGAGCATGTCTCAACTGATACTGGATTCTATCCAGGCTTATCGTGCCGAGGCTGATACTGCACAGTAGCGGTGGCGATATGGCAGATCGTTTAACGGCGGAAAAAAGGAGCTGGAATATGTCCCGCATCAAGGGCAAGGACACCTCCATTGAAGTCAAGGTCAGAAAATTTCTGTTCTCTAAAGGCTTCAGATTCAGAAAGAATGACAAACGGCTTCCGGGAAAGCCCGACGTGGTTCTGCCCAAATATCATACCGTGATATTCGTACATGGTTGTTTCTGGCACAGGCATCCAGGATGCAGGGATGCGGCGATGCCGAAAACTAGGACGGAATTCTGGCTTGACAAGTTTGAGAAGAATGTCGCTAATGACCGCATTCACCGCGATGCGCTTGAAACCGCCGGGTGGAAGGTAATCACCCTGTGGGAGTGCGATATCAAGAAAAGGTTCGACGAGACTATGGACCGGGTGGTTCGGGAACTTAAAGAAAACAACGGATAAGGAGGACTGCACATATGGCAACAGGCCGTTCTTTTGCGGAATTTGTAAAGAATAAATGCTATAACGGTCTGTACCAGGCTGCCGAGGACTATGTTAACAGCGATTGGCAGTCACTTAACCTGTATGCCCGTCATGTTCACCGAATCGGCGAAGTCGAATTTATCGACGCCGATATAAAACGTGTTTATGTCCGCGACCTGCCCGGAATGCGAGTTGCTTTTGAGGTCGGTCTGGAACTGGAAATCGAAGTCAAGGAGGGCGACTATCACTACGATAACAGCGACACCTGCTATCCCTGGGTAAGAGTATGCTGCGAAGGCGACCTTGCCTGCGGCCTTGATGACTGGGAGATCATATCTATCGCTCCCTACAATCCGAAGAATGCGCCGCTGAATTCGCTCTCAGATGCGCTTGTCCCTTTCATTCCGTTTGACCGCCTTGAGGATGAAGCCACAGCTTTCCTCAAGGAGTTCTACCCGGAGGCACTGAAGATAACCTCCTACGGTCAGAAGCCTGTTACCGTAGAGCCGGACGTCCTCGCAAAACGCCTGGGGCTGAATATCCTTATGCAGCGGATCCGCGAGGACGGCAGCGTTTACGGACAGCTGTATTTCGTGGATACGGATGCGGAAATGTTTGACGCGAAAGCCGGCACAGCTGTAACGCAGCACATTCCAGGAAAAACCATAGTTGTTGATCCTCATATGTTTCTTCTGCGGACAATCGGATGCGCCAATAACACGATAATCCACGAATGCGTTCACTGGGTTAAGCACCGGAAGGTCTTTGAACTCGAAAAGCTGTATAACGACAGCGCCTCCTGCATCAGATGCGAGGTGGTCGGCGGAGCGGCAGCTGCCGTTGCAAAGAAAGCAACGGAAATAATGGAACGGCAGGCCAATCAGCTTGCTCCGCGTATCCAGATGCCCGCCGGACCGTTCCGGGCAAAAGCAAAAGAATACATCAGCAAGTACATGCGTGAACTGGGTGCTAGTCATGAGAGCGAAATCATGGAACAGGTCATTGAAGCCCTCGGCGTGGACTTCGTTGTTTCCCGGCAGGCTGCGAAAATCCGCCTTGTAGAACTTGGATTCGACCAGGCAATCGGTACTTGCACCTATCTTGACGGTCACTATGTAAAACCGCACGGCTTTAAAAAAGGCTCCATCAAGTCAAATCAGACCTTCTCCCTTTCCGCACAGGACGCTGCCATAGAGCGTTTCGCAAATCCCGAACTTCGCAAGCTGACCGATTCCGGTGATTATCTTTTCATTGACAACCACTATGTATATAATGCGCCGCTGTATGTTCAGCCCGACGAAGACGGCAGGCTTGATCTGACGGAATACGCGCGTTCTCATATGGACGAATGCTGCCTTGTTTTCGATATGACCATCAAAAGCAAGGTCGGCGCAGACTATCATACAGCGTGTTTTCTAAACCGTGAGCCGAATGATATCGAGTTCGAGCTGAAATATAATAATCAGTATGCGTACATGGTTCCGGAGGCGCAGGCGGAATACCGGAAAAAAGTCCAGGCGGATGAACTTTCAATTCGCAGGCAGATGACAGACGACCAGGCGCAGTGCATGAAGCTTCTGCTCGACTGGAGGAAAATGAAATACACGGAGCTTGGCGACGCAATTGGCAGAGACCCCAAAACCATAAGCAGGATCGCGAACGGCGAAACAAAACCGAATGTTACCACCGCCGCGCTGATATGTTTCGGGTTGAAACTGTCGCCGGTAATCAGTGACAAGCTGATGGAGGTATTCGGCTGCAAGGTCTACAATTCTATGAACCCGGCGGAGCAATGGATTAATGAGGCGCTTCACGTCAAATACCCGGAGCCGCTGTGGGCGGTTCAAGAATACCTGGCACAGTACGATGTGACATTGGAATAAAAATTTTTCGGCAAAAAACGGACACGGCATGTCCGTTCGCGGCACTCATCACAACGTGGTGGGTGCCTTTTTTAGTTCAAGGAATTTTTACATCTGATTTATTCTTGAACTATTGACAATCAACGGTTCAAGTATTATAATAACGGTACAACAACAGTGAGGAGGAATACCAAGTCACGCCAGTTTGATGAAGCGATGGAAGGTCGATTCGATCTTTACGGAAAAGAATACGGGCTTATCGAGCCTGAGAATATTGAAGAACTCATGCAGGCGCTTGAGGTGAAATCTGCGTTGGAGACCCATATCAGCGGTCTGATGCACGATGAGGATTCAAGCGGCTATGACAGCCTGTTGCAGGAGCAGACGGATTATATCCGCGAGTTTATCGACTCGCTCGGTGAGTTCGACAGCAGCACCCTTGCCGGCAATATAGTGTTTCTTGCCAAGAAACACGGTATGCGCGTTGGGGAGCTTGAGGATATAATCGGCGTCAGCGCAGGCTATCTGTCGAGAACAATCAAGGAGAATTCCAAGAAGAAAATAAGCATTGATATCGTATGGAAAATTGCCCAGCTGTTCGGAACGGACATAAAGACTCTTACGGAGAAGGAATTGTGGATCTCCCGTTCCAATACGGATCTGCTTGAGAGGTTTCTGGAGCGGCTGTACAACGATACCAAAGACAACTTCTTCTCGTGGGAATACGATGGCGGCGTGATGGTTATGCTGAAGGACCGTTATACCGAGATGGGGCTTGTAACCGAAGAGGACGATGAGACGCCTGTTTACCACCCGAACCATCTTAACCAGGCTTTCAAATGGTTACTTGCTGCGGATATCGTATCCCTTGAGTGCTTTGACAAGAAAAAGGATCTCGCTATTATCCCTTATAAACTTGCTGACAAAGATGAACCTGCCGGATTTGATTTTATCTTTGTCTGGGAAGACGATGGCAGATGGTGCTGGGAAAAGGTGTTCTATACAAGCGATGATCCATTCGGCTCTCTGCAGGACGGCGCAAAGCAGCTATATGATCTGATCGAAAGCTCTGAATTTGACGCCAAACTGTCCCCCAAGGTGCATCAGCTTATCAGCGACTATGTGAAGGGAGGACGGCCTGAATGATAGAACGCTCGGTTCGAGACCTGCACAGCAGCAAACAGGTCCAACCACTCTTCTGTAAAGTCATCGTAGACGGTGACAAGGTGACCCTTGAAAGCAAGGGCAAAGACAACAAGAAACAGACGATTTCCTGGAAGGATATGGTCTACCAGGTGGAGGCGGCAATCGAAGACGCATCGAAGCCGCTTCCCAAATAACAGAAACTACCGCAAATAGTCCCGTAACCAGTCGAGGAACTGACCGCCGGAGTTATCTATTTCAGCCGAAAGGCAAAGTAGATAACTCCGGCTTTTTGCGTTTTTACGGCAGTTTTGACCGGACACGGCGTGTCCATCCTGAAAAAAATATTTGCCGTATATTATGAGCGAAGGTTAGCCGAAAGGCTGCCAGATAAATAATCTCATAGTCCGAGATGGCCATTAGGACGATGGGACGCATAGCGAACTTAGAACACCGCGATAAAGGCGGCGTTTGAAGTGAGGATGCACCCACCGTTAGTTTCCTGCGCCCATTTTCGGATTGCCGGAGCCTGTGGACATCTTCACCGCAGGCTCTCTTTGTGTCCCACCGTACCTTGCCCCGGACGGAAAGGAACACAAAGATGAAACTTAGAATCCGTTACGACGAAGCCTACCAGGTGCTTGACCTGGACGAGAAGGCGACCGAACAGCTGTGGGTCTCCCTTGACCTTGACGGCGGCGAGGGGCTTACCCAGGCGGAGCGCGAGAAGCGTATCCAGGAAGCCTTCGACGCGAAGTACAACCGCCCCGAGTACAACAACTGGCGCAAGCTGAACCGCCACAGAGGTGAAACGAAGGCGAAGCCCGGTAAGGATGAGACCGAGGACGACGTCGATACCTCCGAACCGCTGATGAGCGAGGTGGCCGACGACCGTATTTTCCGCCGGGATGAGCTTGCCCGCGCGGAGCGTGAAGAATATGAGGATGTCTGCGGATGGATACGCAGAGTGCTGAAGGACAAGCCGCAGTGGGCGGCGGCGTTCATCGCGGTACACATGGACGGCGAACAGACGAAGGATTACGCGGCTTCCATCGGCGTCGACTCCACCACGGTCACGCACTGGCTGCGCCGCGCAGAAAAAAAGTTGAGAGAAAATTATAAAAACCGTCAGTTTTGACCTCCCGCCGAGGCTACCCGTTAGAGGCGTGGCCTCGGCAAATCTTTACAAGGAGGTCGTTTGAATGAGAAACGATACAAATCAAAAACCGTTCCGTCCGCTCGTTTACATCTGCTCCCCGTTTTCCGGGGACATCGAGGGCAGCACGGAACGCACCAGGCAGTTCTGCCGTTTCGCACTTGAACACGGACAGATCCCGCTTGCGCCGCATCTCATGTTTCCGCAGTTCGTGAATGACGAAGACCCGGAGGAAAGGGATCTCGCTCTGTTTATGGACATCGTACTGCAGGGCAAATGCCAGGAACTGTGGGTTCTGGGCGACGTGATTTCCGAAGGCATGAGCGTGGAGATCGATACGGCGAAGCGCCGCAGACAGCCGGTACGGTATTTCAACGTTGATTTTGAGGAGGTGGAGTCGCTGTGAGTGAGTTCAAAGCAATCGATACTGAATACAAAGGATACCTTTTCCGCTCCCGGCTTGAGGCGCGGTGGGCTGTGTTCTTCGACGCCATCGGACTGCGATGGGAATATGAACCGGAAGGCAGCGTTTTGAGCGACGGCACACAGTATCTGCCTGATTTCTTCCTTCCGGAATTCCACTGCTATTTTGAAGTCAAAAGAAAAAGCATCAAGGGAACGCCTGAAGAGAAAGAAGCAATCAGAAAAATCTCCAACGGGCAGAATACGGATTCCTGGGCCGGCATCATCTGCTTCGGTGACCCGATGGACGACGATATGCTCATCTTCTGCCAGGAAACCGATGACGGTGGTGGCGGCTGTTACGAAGGCCCGGTCACTATCGGCCTTCACCCGGATACGTACAAGCCGTATCTTTTTGCTTACAGCGACCGCCGCGAGAGGACTTTTTATACGCACTTCGGAGAAGATATGGACTCGGAAACCATCCCGATGCTCACTGCGGAGTACGGAACATACGAATACCGTGATTTTGTAAGGGAGCGTATCTACAGCGCCCGTAAGAAGGCGCGTCAGGCGCGTTTTGAATACGGCGAGACACCGGAAACAAGGGGGAACAGATGATGAGAGGCCTTGCCATATCCTACGGAAACAGCCGGCAGGCGAAAAAATGGGTCAACAAGAC
>CAKSHT010000078.1 GCA_934457235.1 uncultured Oscillospiraceae bacterium | reverse complement strand
ACCGGAAGCTGCGCTCATTGCAGAAGCAAGGGCAGAATATGCTGTTCATATGTCCGTATGGCGCAGCAGCGCGTTAAGGACAGGATCAAGGTTATAATCGTCAATGAAAGCCTAGGTTATTAAGAAAGGATACATAATTATGGCAATATTAAAGCTTAAAGCGCCCTGCAAGGATTACATCTGGGGCGGAAACAGACTTCGTGAGGAGTACGGCAAGGAGCTTGACTCCGATAAAATCGCAGAAAGCTGGGAGCTTTCCTGCCACAAGGACGGTCAGAGCGTGGTCGTCGGCGGCGAGTTTGATGGAAGGACTCTGTCTGATTATATCTCCGCAAAGGGCAAGACCGCCGTTCTCGGTAAGAACTGTGATCGTTTTGAATATTTCCCGGTGCTGATAAAGCTTATTGACGCTAAGGATAATCTGTCAGTTCAGGTTCACCCCTCCAATGACTATGCTCTGCGCGTCGAGGGTGAATACGGCAAGACAGAGATGTGGTACATCGTTGACTGCGACCCCGGTGCAGAGCTTCTTTATGGCTTCAAGCATGAGATAAGCAAGGAAGAATTTGCGGAACGTATAGCAAACAATACTCTTCTTGAGGTAACAAACAATGTTCCGGTACACAAGGGCTACGTATTCTTTATTGAGAGTTGTACGCTCCACGCTATCGGCAAGGGAATCCTTATCGCTGAGATTCAGCAGAATTCCAACACTACATACAGAATTTACGATTACGGCAGAGTCGGCAAGGACGGCAAACCCCGCGAACTTCATGTTGAAAAGGCGAAGGAGGTCACAAACCTTGTTCCGCCGAAGTATCCTACCACTGCACAGGGCGCTCCTGTTACCATTGAGGGCGGAAAGGAAACCCTGTTGCGCTCCTGCGAGTACTTCAATGTAAACAAGCTTGAGCTGGACGGAGTAACAAAGCTTACCGCTGGCGAAGGCTCTTTCAATTCACTGCTTGTGCTTGACGGTACATTTGAGATAGCTTCCGGCTCCGAAAAGGTCAGCGCAAAGAAAGGCGACAGTCTGTTTGTAGGCGCAGGTACCGGAGACTATACAATAAGCGGCAAGGGAACAATTATTCTCACCGACATCATCTGACATCTGACAGGAGGCGTGTTATGGCAAATCACCTCGGAATAGACAATGAAAACTGCGAGATAATCGCGCGCTCCAAGGTCAAGACGAATTCTCCGCGTCCATACGCAGAGATTCTCGCAGACATAATACGTGCCGCTGAGCTTGCCTGCGCAGAAGCGGGAATCACTCCGCAGGAGCTTGGCTCTATCGGTATTGGCTGCCCTGGAACATGCAATCAGGCGACCGGAGTCGTGGAGTATTCCAACAACCTGGGATTCGTAAACGCTCCGCTGCGAACAGATATCGAGAAGCAGTTCGGAGTACCGACATTCCTTGGCAACGACGCGGACGCCGCTGCGTTTGGCGAATATTGCGCAGGTGCGGCAAAGGGCGCTGAATCCGCCGTAGTTATAACGCTTGGAACCGGCGTCGGCTCCGGAATAATAATTGACGGCAAGATATACAGTGGTTCGAATTACGCCGGCGGCGAGATTGGACATACGGTTATCGTTGTTGACGGACGTCCCTGTACATGCGGGCGTAAGGGCTGTTTTGAAGCATACTCCTCAGCGACCGGTCTTGTAAATATGACTCGTGAATTTGCTGAAAAATACCCCGAAAGTCTTATGTCACGGCTGATAAGGCAGGACGGCAAGGTCAGCGCAAGGACGGCATACCAGGCAATGAAGCAGGGCGATGAAGCCGGAAAGCTTGTCACGGATATGTACGTCAAGTACCTTGCGGTCGGAATAACCAATGTTATCAACATATTCCAGCCGGATATACTTTGTATCGGCGGCGGCGTATGCAACGAAGGGGACACTCTGCTCGTCCCGCTGAAAAAAGCTGTTGCAGAGCAGGTGTACTCCAAAAGAAGCGCTAAAAATACCGGGATAGTGATATGCTCCCTCGGTAATGACGCAGGAATAATCGGCGCGGCAATGCTGCACAGATCCTGCAATAAATAAATATAACCCGAAAACGGGCGGAAAGGAAACATCATGAGAAGTGATCTTATCAAAGAGGGCGTTGAAAAAACCCCTCACAGAGCTATACTAAAAGCTCTGGGCGTAACCGACAGCGAAATGCACAGACCTTTCATCGCCGTTGTCTGTGCTGCCAGCGACTATGTTCCTGGCCATATGCACCTGCACGAGATCTCCCGCGCAGTCAAGGACGGTATCAGAAACGCAGGCGGTGTTCCGTTTGAGTTCTTCACCATCGGCGTATGTGACGGACTTGCAATGAACCACAAGGGCATGAGATATTCCCTGGCTTCCAGAGAGCTTATTGCTGATTCCATCGAAGTAATGCTGACTGCACACCCTCTGGACGGCGTTGTGTTCATTCCGAACTGCGACAAGATAGTACCCGGAATGGTTCTCGCAGCAGCAAGAATGAACCTGCCCGCTATCTTCTGCAGCGGTGGTCCTATGAACCCCGGCTGCGTACAGGGCAAGCGCGTAGGTTATTCAGAGATCTACGAGGCGATCGGTCAGTATTCCAACGGTGAGATTGGCGACGACGTTATCAAGGATTTTGAGGACAACGCATGCCCGACATGCGGAAGCTGTTCCGGTATGTACACCGCGAATTCCATGAACTGTCTTACCGAGGCACTCGGACTTGCTCTTTCAACTGCCGGCACTGAGCCTGCTGTAAATTCTGCACGCCGCAGACTTGCAAAGGAATCCGGTGAGCGCGCAGTTGAGCTGGTTAAGCAGAACATTCGTCCGAGCGATATTCTCACCAAGAAGAACATGCTGAACGCTCTGGCTACTGATATGGCTATCGGCGCTTCTTCAAATACAGTTCTTCACCTGCTTGCTATCGCTCATGAAGCCAAGGTAGATATTACTCTTGACGATATCGACCAGATGAGCAGAAAGACCCCTCAGCTCGCAAAACTGAATCCCGCTTCCAGTGTGTTTATCACAGACCTAAATTCAGTAGGTGGCATTCAGACTGTTATCCGTGAGCTTTCCAAGGGCGGACACGTAAATACTGATGTAATGACCGTATCCGGCACACAGTCTGACCGCATTGCAAAGGCAAAGGACGCTGACGGCATTATAGTACATAAGATAGATTCTCCGATACGCAAGGACGGCGGTATCGCTATCCTGAGCGGCAACCTCGCAGAGCACGGTTCTGTTGTTAAGCAGGGTGCAGTTAAGCCTGAGATGATGGACTTTACCGGTACCGCCCGTGTATTCAATGGCGAGCAGGCTGCATGCGACGCTATCCTCGGCGGTGACATCAAGGCAGGCGACGTTGTAGTTATCCGCTATGAAGGTCCCAAGGGCGGTCCTGGAATGCCTGAGATGCTTGCTCCTACAGCCGCGATCGTAGGTAAGGGACTTGACGGAAACGTAGCACTTATCACTGACGGTCGTTTCAGCGGCGCTTCCCGTGGAGCTGCTATCGGTCACGTTTCTCCCGAAGCTGCCGAGGGCGGACTGATCGCATTCGTTGAGGACGGCGATAAGATACACATTGATATCCCTAACCGCAGTATAACGCTGCTGGTAGATGACGCCGAGATTGCCAAGCGCAAGGAAAAGGGTATCCTGCCTCCCAAGGAACTTGACGGATACCTCAAGAGATACGCAAAGCTGGTTACTTCCTCCAATACCGGCGCTGTATTTGCTGACTGATAATTACATTTCAACCCCTGTCAGAAATGGCAGGGGCTTGTTCTTTTTGTTGGTGTTACTGCATATACTCCACCATGATAGAATTTAAGCTGAAGCGAACGGCAATACGCCTGGATTTCTCGTTTTTCGCCGTTCTTGCGCTGTTCTTCTGGATTGACAGAGACGGATTCGGATTTATAGCACTTGCAGTGTGTGCCGCTCATGAAATGGCGCACCTCATGGTTATGGCGGTTTTCGGAATTATTCCGGAAAGCATAACTTTCTACGGCGCGGGAATTAGGATAACTGCTCCCGATACTGAATTGTTTTCGTATGGTGTGCAGGCAGCCGTTTATTCGGCAGGCTGTGTGATGAACTTTGTACTTGCGTTGATTTTCATGCAGGCAGGGTGCGACAGGGCGTCAGCTTTAAGTCTGTTCACCGGGTGTTTTAACCTGTTTCCTGTTGGTGAGTTCGATGGGCGTAGATTGCTTCGTCTGTTCCTTCTATCCCATGTCAGACCAGAAAATCTTGACATGCTGACTTTCATTATCGGAGTTGTCTGCGCCGCTTTAGCGGGGATATTGATAATGCTGTTCGGTTGGGTAAGCAGCCCAACTTTAATAATTACTGCTGCGTACATCATTATAATGTCAATACGACAAATGTGAAATGCAAATTTTTACAAAAGTGCTTGACAGGTCGTTTGTTATAATGTATAATAGAAAAAGCACAGGTTCCAATTTAATTATATGAAAAGGAGTTTTTTATGAGGTATGAGATCAAGGGCGAGCCGCTGCCCGTCGTAATCGTTTATCTTGAAGCGGGTGAGTCCGTAAAGTGCGAAAAGGGAGCAATGGCATGGATGTCCCCGAACATGAAGATGGAAACAGGAGCGGGTGGAATCGGTAAGGCATTCGGCAGAATGTTCTCCGGAGAGTCCATGTTCCAGAATACATACACCGCTGTTGGCGGTCAGGGAATGATCGCATTCGCTTCCAGCTTCCCGGGTTCAATTATCCCGATTGATGTAAGCAAGGGTGATTTCATTGTTCAGAAAACAGGTTATCTTGCCTCCGAGCCGTCTGTAGAGCTTTCTATCGCATTCCAGAAGAAGCTCGGCGCCGGATTCTTCGGCGGTGAGGGCTTCATTATGCAGAAGCTCCACGGTACTGGTATGGCATTTGTTGAAATCGATGGATATGTCGTAGAGTACGAGCTTCAGGCAGGTCAGCAGCTGCTGGTTGATACCGGCTACCTGGCTGCTATGACCGGTTCCTGCACAATGGATATCCAGACCATCAAGGGTGTTGGAAACGTACTGTTCGGCGGCGAAGGTCTGTTCAACACAGTAGTTACAGGTCCCGGCAAGGTTTATCTCCAGACAATGCCTATTTCCAATGTCGCAGGCGCTATTTCCGCTTGCATTCCCAAGAATTGATGAGTATGATAGAAACGGCGTCATTATGGCGCCGTTTTTTTATTACAATTTTGTAATATATATTGACAATATGTTCTATAACTGTTATACTTCTATACGAAATATCTGAAAATTTTTTTAAAAAAATGCAACCTTAGCATGTTTTCAGCTGTTTTATTTGTAGAGAGAATGAGAAGGGGGTGACAGCATGGAAGAACAGAAGCCCAGAAAGCGCAGAGCCATGATCCATGTAAAGGATCTTCGTAAGGAATATAAGATTGACGGCGGTGAATCTGTCGTTGCGCTTAAACGTATAAATCTGGATATCATGGAAGGGGAACTGTGTTGCATATTTGGTACTTCAGGTTCTGGTAAATCCACGCTGCTCAATCAGCTGGCGGGGCTTGAAAAGCCAACGTTCGGCGATGTATACATAAGAGGTGTTCCGATAACACGTCTGTCCGAAAATCAGCTTGCGTCTTTCCGGCAGAAACACATCGGATTTGTATTCCAGTCCTATAATCTTCTGCCGTTCATGAACGCAGTGGAAAATGTCGCGATGCCGCTTATGTTCCGTGGGGAAAGCAAACGAAAACGCACAAAGCTTGCAGTAGATATGCTGCGCAAGGTCGGTCTGGGGAACCGATTGAAGCATTATCCCAGGCAGATGTCAGGCGGTCAGCAGCAGCGTGTCGGAATTGCAAGAGCGTTTGTAGCAAAACCAGATGTCGTATTTGCAGATGAACCGACAGGAAATCTGGACTCAAAGACGACAGTTGAGGTCATGGACATGATAAAGTCCTTTTCCCGCAGGTTCAACCAGACGATCGTGCTTGTAACTCACGATCCGGAGCTTGCAAAATATGCAGACAGAATAGTAACGCTGGTAGATGGAAGAATAGTCAGCGATACCAAAGGAGAAAATCATGAATAAATATTTAAAGAATGTTTGCTCAGTATTTCTGAGCGCGTCGATACTTACAGCGGCTGTGCCTGCCGTTTTCCCGTTTGCCGCATATGCAGAGGGGACGACGGAGTCCGGTGAAACGGGGATAGTGCTTAATCCTGTTGTTATCGGATATGAAGTTATGAACAGCAAGGGGAAAGCAATTGATTCGCTTTATTCCGGAACCCTTTTTACAATGAAAATAACTATCAAGGATATTAAGGTCAAGACGTCCCAGCTCCCTAACAAGGAAAAGGACATCGACTTTATAAAGAGCCTTGACACATTCAAGGGAACCTTTGATTCTCTTAAAATCGTATCCACTGGCGATGATCTTCTTCGCTATGAGGTAATTTTAAAGGATTGCAAGTGGACAGGCGGTGACAATGCGTTCGGTTTTATGGTAGGATATTCCGGTGCAAAGGACTACACTACCGGCACTGTCAACGTTACTGAGTGTACCGAAAAGAAAAAAGACGACACACCAGATGTGAACGTTGCAGAGCCTATGATAAAGATAACCGGTGTAGAACCCAGTTCTCCGATAAAGGCGGGCGAAGAGGGTGAGTTCAAGATAAAGCTGAAGAACCTCGGCAGCACCGCCGCGTATAATCTCCTGGCAGAGATAACGCCGTCTGAGGATATCCTTATAGTAGACGGAACCGGAACACAGGATCTTGAAAGCCTTGATTTCAAGGAGGAAAAGACCATCGTTATTAAATATAAGGCGCTGGATAAAATATCTTCCTTAAAGCAGAATTTCAATGTGTCTCTTAAATACTACTATGATAACGGCAACTCTGAGGTGTCCGGCTCTGCAAGCTCTTCTGTTTCTGTAGCTGCAGAGATATCAACGGTTGAAAAGGTTTATCCTGTTATCACAACGGATTTCACCCTTTCTGAGACCGAGATAGAGGCAAACAAGGAATACAGCGGAGTAGTTACAATAAAGAACAGTGGCTCTGCTGATATGAAGGGACTTTTTGTGTCCTTCTCCGGCTCTGATGATATCATTATTTCCGGTGGCACAGGTTCCCGTTATTTCGAGGATCTTCCGATGAATTCGCAGAAGCAGATCACCGTGAAGTTCCGTACTTTGAGTGATATAACAACATTCCGCCAGGATCTCAAGGTAGCTATGAAATATAACTACATGCTCGGCAGCGACGAGCAGGAGGGAACATATGAGCAGTCGTTCATCATGTTCGGCAAGGGCGCTGGAGCAGCTCCGCTTCCTGTAATTACCTCCACCCCGATGGATAGCCCCTTAAAGGCTGGAAAAACGTACCGCAAGTCATTCTACATAGTGAACAAGGGCACCGAGGACATGGAAAATGTCACTGTCAGGATAAAGGGCAGCGAGGGACTGACCATACAGGCAGGAAAAGAGCAGTTCTTTATAGATAAGATCAAGGCAGGCGCACAGAAGCGTATTCTTGTATACTTCAATACGAACGCAGAGCTTACTTCCGTCAGCCAGACACTCGATGTCGATATGGAGTACTATTATCAGAAGGCAGGTACACTGACCGCTGAAACCAAGAGCGGCACGGTTACAATGAATTCCAACATTTCAACGGCGCCGGTGCTGAGAATTTCCGGCGAGAATCTTGGAGCCGCCATCGTTCCCGATACAGAGTATGAGTACAATATTTACGTCAAGAACTACGGTGACATCACTGTAAGAGATGTATTCCTTGATTTTACCGCAACTGACGGAATGTACTTCCTTGACGGCACAGAGTCCGGACACATCGACATAATCCGTCCGCAGGATACCGAGTGCATAACAGTAAAGTTCAGAACGCTTGAGGATATCACCTCCATAAAGCAGGGAATCACCGCAGAGATGAAGTATTCCTATGGCCGCAACACTTCTATTATTCAGAAGGACGGAACTTCCTCGCTTACAATAATTGCGGCAGCCAATAAGGGCGCTGACGGTAAGGATAATGCTGCCGCTCCGAACATTATTATCGGTAAATACGATATCGGCGCCGACCAGATCGCAGCCGGCGATACATTTGACCTAAATCTCGATTTCTACAATACCAATGCTTCCACAAGCATTGAAAACCTTATAATGACTGTAAATGCGAGCGGCGATCTGTCGATTTACGGTGGCAGTAACTCATTCTATTATCCGAACCTTTCAGCGGCGGGTTCTTTAAGCGAAACCGTTCAGCTGAGAGCGCTTCCGACTGCAACGACAGGCACTTCCTCCGTTACCATTTCGTTCAAGTATGACTATCTGACCGGTGACACCCGCAATACAATGACTTCCGAGCAGTCTATCTATGTTCCGCTCTATCAGCCGGATAAGATGACATTCTCCGTAAGCAAGCCGACTTACGATATCTACACTGGCAATGAAGTTTATCTCACCCTCAGCTACATGAACAAAGGACGTTCCGATGCGGCTAACGTAAAGGTTGAACTGACTGGAGTAGCTAATAATTCCGGAGACGGTATTGCTGACGATAACAGTGGTATCGGAAACATGACTTCCGAGGTCAACGGCTCATCTACTTATGAGATTCCGGCGATGGACGGCGAAATGCCGATGTTCTCATTAACCTCCAGAAAGATGATGGCATATGACAGCGCAGTTGATGCCGGTTTCATTGATGATGGATACAGCGGTGGCGGATATGACATAGGCGGCGATTCCACCTATGATGATTTTGGATTCACAGCGCTCTCCACTGAAAAGGTCATCGGCAATATTGCTGCCGGCGGCAACGGAACTGCTGATTTCGTCGTAACTCCCACCAGAGCTGGTGAAGTTACAGTTATTTTCAAAATCACATATGAAGATTCCAACATGAACGAGATAGTCAAGGAACTACCTGTAACTCTTAACGTACAGGAGCAGCAGTGGATCGAACCGGATTATCCCATGACTATGGACGTTCCCGATGAAAATGCCGAGAGTGGGTTCCCGTGGTGGGCATGGCTTATAATCGGCGGCGGAGCAGTGATAATCGCAGTCGTAGTTATCATTATCGTTAGGGTCCACAAGAAGAAAAACGGCGGCAAGAAGAAGTATACCGCAGACGACATCGACTGGGAAGACGACCTTGATGATACATCAGAAGAATCTGACAGCAGCGACAAGACAACAAAGGTTTAATGGTGATGAGCCGTGAAAATATTTGACATGATAAAGATGACGCTGCAAAACCTCACGCGCCGCAAGTCACGGACGATACTTACCGTGCTCGGCGTCGTGGTGGGCTGCTGCGCCATCGTGACCATGATGTCCATAGGCTTCGGCGTTCAGAATTCCCAGCAGATAATGCTTGAGGGAATGGGCGATCTGACGCTTATCCAGGTTTATTCCGGAGGACGCAAGGATACCAAGCTCGACGATGATGCAATACGAAAATTCCAGAACATTGCAAATGTCGATGTGGCTGTGGGAAAAACACAGCTGAATAACGTCAATATGACGGTTTACGCCGGAGATAATGACCGTTATAAGATGCAGTGGGTAAACGTCGTCGGAATAAACAAGGATGCAATGGAGAAATTCGGATTTCAGCTGCTCGAAGGATCTTACCCCCAAAATTCATTTGAGGTGCTTGCCGGACAGTATACAGCGTACAATCTCATGGATACGCTCAGACCGGACGGAAACAACACCATCAGCCGTTGGGATTATATGTACTCCTACGATCCCAATACCGGTGAGATGACGGAGAATGATCCGTCTGCGCTTCCTGACCCGTACATGCAGTTGACTGGTCAGACTCTTAAGCTAGAATTATACAGCTACGAAGATTATGATGCCAAGAAATACCAGGAGGTAAAGGTAACAGGTATCGTGAAGGAGGACTACAATAAGGACTACTCCACAAGCGAGGGACTTATATTCTTCACGACTGACCTTCAGGCGCTCCAGAAAATGTTCTATCCGACTTCCAATCAGAAGACAGAATACAGCGAGATCTATGTAAAGGCAAAGGATATTTCGCAGGTTGCTGATATCGAAAGCGATATCAAGCAGATGGGATATTCCACCTATTCTATGGAGAGCGTACGTAAACCGCTTGAAGAGGAAGCACGCAAACAGCAGATGATGCTTGGCGGACTTGGCGCGGTTTCTCTGTTCGTAGCAGCGCTTGGTATTTGTAACACAATGATAATGTCGATTTCCGAGCGTACCCGCGAGATTGGCGTCATGAAAGCACTCGGCTGCTACCTTGGTAATATCCGGACTGTGTTCCTGATGGAAGCCGGTTTCATCGGGCTTATCGGAGGAATTATCGGCAGCGTTATTAGCTTCTTTATTTC